>JAWVEM010000491.1:0-16789 GCA_033856735.1 Blastocatellia bacterium | reverse complement strand
GTTGAAGAGGTTTGGCAAAGTGTTTTTGTCGGCGATTGCCAAATATCGGCGAGACAATCCGGCGCAGCCGGGATTGGGTCGGTCGCGTAGCGACCGTTGAATTTAGCCCGGCCTTTCAAGGCCGGGTATTCCGGTCAAGATGATCGTCTCGTCGCGTAGCGACGATTGACGCGCAAACGATACGCCCATGGCCAACGCTACGTCAAGATACAGCGCGAACATCATCGCAAGAGAACCTTTCAGGAGAGTATCTGGAGTTGTTGAAGAAACACGATGTCGACTACGATGAACGTTACTTGTGGGGGGATGATTCAGGCGTCGCTACGCGACGCGATCTGGTTTATTACGGCGTGTACCGGCCTTGAAAGGCCGGCCTAAATTCAGGCGCCGCTATGCGGCGAACCTTTCAAGCTTCAGCCAATCATGCAAGAAATCTTTGGCCACGATGGCTTAATCGCCAAAGCTCACCCTGAATACGAGCACCGCCCCGGCCAGATTCAAATGGCCGAGGCAGTCGTGCGCGCGTTCGAACAAAAGCATCACCTCATCGTCGAGGCCGGCACCGGTACCGGCAAGACGCTCGCCTACCTGGTGCCGGCGATCGCGGCGGCTTGCGGCAGCGGCGCGCGCGTGGTCATCTCCACCGGGACGAAGAACCTGCAGGAGCAGTTGATGGAGAAAGACATTCCGTTTCTTCAGGAAGTTCTGCCCGCGAAATTTCGCGCCGCGGTCATGAAGGGACGTAATAACTACGCCTGCCTGCATCGCATCAAGGGCGCCGAAAGCATGCCCATGCTTGAGGGCCTGGACGAGATCGATCACTTTGATGAAGTCTTTCGCTGGGTCACGCAATCCAGCACCGGCGATCGCGCGGAGCTATCGAACCTTCCAGAGAACCTGCCTTTCTGGCGACACATCGACGCGCGTTCTGATACCTGTCTGGGCCAACAGTGCCCGGATTTCGAGCCGTGCTTTATTACTCGCATGCGTCAAAGGGCGATGGATGCAGACATCATCGTGGTGAATCATCATCTGTTTTTTGCCGACCTGGCGTTGCGCAATGGCGCGTATGGCTCGGTGCTGCCCGATTACGCGGCCGTGATTCTTGACGAAGCGCATCAGATTGAGGACGTGGCGTCAGAGTATTTCGGCGCGCAGGTTTCGACTTATCAGATCGACGATCTGTTGCGTGATGTCGGAGCGTTGAAGCTGGAAGACCGCGAGACCGAACGGGAATTGGCCCGGATCAGCGGGCGCATTCAGCGCTTCGCCGACGAGTTTTGGATTTCGTTTAGGGAAGGACGCGGGCTGGAAGGGAGATTTTCGTTAGCGCCTGTAGCGCAAGTTGCCAACTTGCGCGCCGATGAAAATGCGCAGGCTAACAACTTGCGCCACAGTGATGCGTATCACGCGTTCGATAACGCTTTGAATCGCCTGGAGACGACGCTCGATTCGTTGCCTGAGCCGCCCGCGGACGCCGAGAGTTTGGTGCGACGGACGCGACAGCTTCGCTTCGATCTCAACTTTATTACCAAAGGCGAAGACAGGAAGTTCGTGTACTGGCTCGAGCGTCGCGGGCGCGGAGTTTTTCTGCGTGCTTCGCCAATCGACGTCTCGGGTTTGTTGCAGGACAAGCTGTTCGAGAAAGTTCCGACCGTCGTTTTAACGTCGGCCACGCTTTCCAGCGCCGGCAATTTCAATTTTATTCGCGAACGCCTCGGGCTCGATCAGGCGGAAGAAATGATTGCCGAATCGATCTTCGACTTCGAACACCAGGCTGTTTTGTATTTGCCTCCCCAGATGCCTGATCCGCGTTCGCCTCAGTGGGCCGGCGCTGCGGCGCAGGAAGTCATCAAGATCGTCAACGCGACTGAAGGCCGCGCGTTCGTTTTATCAACCAGCCTCTCGGGCATGAACGATCTGTTTGAACGCGTAGCGCCGGAAATCGATTATCCGTGCTTTGTGCAGGGGAGCGCGTCGAAAGGCGCCTTGCTCAACAAGTTTCGCAGCACGCCGCACGCGGTTCTGTTTGCCACCTCGAGTTTCTGGCAGGGCGTCGACGTGCGCGGCGATCAACTGTCTTGCGTGATCATCGACAAACTGCCTTTCGCCGTCCCCAGCGATCCGATTGTGGCCGCGCGGCAACGCTACATTGAAGAGCAGGGCGGATCGAGCTTCTATGAATACAGCGTGCCGCAGGCGATTATCAGTTTGAAGCAGGGCCTCGGCCGGTTGATTCGCAGTACGACGGATCGAGGTGTGCTCGCCGTTCTCGATCCGCGGCTGCGGACGAAGATGTACGGCCAAACGTTCTTGCAGAGTCTGCCGCCGTGCCGGGTGACTTCGGATGTTGATGAACTGTGGCGGGTGTTCGAGGACTCGTCCAATATCCAAAGTCCAATGTCCAAAGTCACGATTGCGTAGGGAGAGCTGCTTGCGACTTTGGACGTTGGACTTTAGACTCTGGATTTAGCTATGCCGGGACAATTTGAAGTCATGATTGAACGCAACTTCTCGAGCGCGCATCAACTGCGCGGTTATAAGGGGAAATGCGAAAACCTGCACGGCCACAATTACAAGATTGAGATCTATGCGCGCGGTTCAGAGTTGAACAACATCGGGCTGTTGGTTGATTTCGTTGAGTTAAAAGAGGCCGCCGACGAGCTGGTTACCTATCTCGATCACAAGAACCTAAACGAGCTGGAGCCTTTTGTAGAAGCGCAGAACCCTTCGGCAGAAAATGTCGCGCGGTTTGTGCTGCAGCGATTGGCGGCGAAGATCGACGACGAGCGGGTGCAGATTTATAAGGTCCGTTGTTTTGAAACGCCTACGAGCGTGGCTACCTACCAGGTTGACTGACTAAGAGAATCCACAGATTTCGCGGATTACACGGATTAAAAAAGACTGTCGAAATCCCTAAACCTTTTCGGAATCTGCGAAATCTGTGAAATCCGCGGATGAGTTCGTGAAGTCGATTAGCCCTCGGCAATCTCGCGCAGGTACTCTTCAAAGAGTTCTCGATTTCGCTCGCTCATTTTGCTGATGCGCGCGCCGATCAAGTAGCCCTCGTCCAGCTTTTCGTAACGCACCGGCGTAGCCTGAATCTCGATCGACAATCCGTTCGGTAAATCCAACTCAATCGACATCGAGCCTTCAGCTCCCAACAGGTATTGCTCGTCGATATTTTGTGCATGCAGGACCACGGCAAGGCCGTGGGTGCTGATATTTTGCGTATGGCCGGCGCAGGCGCGTAGATGCTGAACTCCGCCTTCGCTCGGGTCGGCGTCGCGCATCAGCACGCTGAACTCCAGGCGCACATCGAGGTTCGCACTGATTCTGGGAGACTGTCGCCGGTCTTCAGGATTAACTGGCACGTCGGGAAGTCCTTTAATGGTTAGTTTTGACTGACGGTCTCGAGCCCGATGTTGTATTTCTTGATCTTGCTGTATAGGCGCGGACGATAAATTCCCAGCAGGTTGGCGGCCTTCTGTTTGTTTCCACCGGTCCGTTGCAAAGTGCGTTCGATGACAAACTTCTCGATGTCTTCGAGCGTCATATTCGGCGGTACGTCCCACGAGAGGGTCGGCGAAGCGCCGCCGGAAGACGTTCCGTTGTCAAAAGGCAGATCGACCGGTTCGATACGTTCACCTTTCGCCAACAACACCGCGCGCTCGATTACATTTTGGAGTTCACGCACATTGCCTGGCCAGGGATGGCTAAACAACCTTTGGTAGGCCGACTGTGAGACGCCGGCAATGGGGCGTTCGTACTTTTCAGAGTACTCGTTGAGGAAGTGATCTGTGAGCAACTGAATGTCTTCCATGCGCTCGCGCAGGGGCGGCACATGAATCGTGATCGTGGAAATTCGATAGAAGAGATCGTCGCGCAGCAGACCGTCGCGGATGGCGTCGGCCGGCATGCGATTCGTTGAAGTAATCAAACGAAAATCGACGGGATAGCTTTTTTCCGAGCCAATCTTCCGGCAGGTCCGCTCTTGCAGCACCCGGAGCAGCTTCGGCTGAAGCTCGACAGGCATTTCGGCGATTTCGTCGAGCATCAGCGAACCGCCGGCGGCGTGTTGCACCAGGCCTTCCTTGTCGGCATGCGCGCCGGTGAAGGCGCCCTTGGCGTGGCCAAACAACTCCGACTCGATCAGTTCTTTGGGCAGCGCGGCGCAGTTAACTTTAATGAAAGGCTTCTTGGCGCGCAGGGAATTGTAGTGGACCGCGTTGGCGATCAGTTCCTTGCCGGTTCCAGATTCGCCGATGATCAAAACGTTCGCGTCGGATTTCGCCACCGACTCGATGGTCTCGTAAATAATCTGCATTTGCTTTGACGAGCCGATGATATTGAAGTATTCGGCCCGCGTGGAAAGCTGCCGGCGCATGCTCTCGGTCTCAGCCATCAACTCGCGGCGCTCCAGGGCTTTCTCCACCAGCGGTAGAAGTTCGTCAAAGTCGAAGGGCTTTTCGACGAAATAAAATGCGCCTGCTTTCGTCGCTTCGACGGCCGTCTGCACTGAGCCATAGCCCGTGACCACGATAACTTCCGTGCTGGGCTTGGCGTCTTTCATGTGCCGCAGCAGGGTGAGACCGTCCATGTCCGGAAGTTGCAGGTCGCAAATTGCGAGGTGATGGGCGCCGCCGTCGAAAAGGTCGATCGCTTCAGCGCCGCTGGCCGCCGTGTCGACCGAATAACCTTCTTCGGCCAGGTGCTGCCGCAAAGAGTCGCTCATCATCGGCTCGTCATCCACCACCAGTACGCGAATGTCTCTATTTTTTGTCTTTGGCATTCAGTTAATCACTGATTGTCTGCTTCCGTGAATTTGAAATCATTTAGACAACGGCAGCCAGGCGCAAATTGTATTTGCGTCACACTCGAATCGCCCTCCGTGCGCTTCAATGATCCGCGCCGCCTGAGCCGTATACACCGTGCCGTAGCTCGAGGAGGTACTAATCGAATGATTACGACCGGCGAGTTTGACGCCGCGCCACTCGATCACTGCCCGGACGGAACCGGGGTTATCCTCACGGCGCACGCTCAACGAAATTTTACAAACGTTGCGCGCCGGAAGACTTTGAACAGCTTCTTCGGTCAGGGCTTGGATGGCTTCTGACAACGCCGCGGGATCGAATTCGCCGTAAAGCAGGCCGTCCTCGAGATCACAGGCCACTGGAACAGTTGTGCTCGCGCGCTGTGTTACCTCTCTGACCGCGGCCGAGGTTAGAGTTTTCAAATCAACGTGCGGCTGCCGGTGCAATTCCAGCGGCTGGCCATAGCGCACAAGGGCCGTCATGTCCCGGGCGGCGCGGTCGATTCCAGCAATCAATTTTATTAAAGTCTCGCGCTCTTCTGGCGCTCGTTCATCCCTTTCAACCCGTTTGCGCAGAAACGTGGCGTACAATTTGAGTCCATTAAGTTGATTCTTCAGATCGTGAACGATTTGCAGGGTCGCCCGGCCCAGATCTTCGAGGGGATTACGCTCCGCATTCTTGGCGAGTGCTGGTCTCATCGTTGAGTTTCTGTCGGATATCTTACGGAGAGATGTGTACGAATTGAACTCGATTATTTCACCTTTTTGTGTCGCGTTTCAGTGCGACATGATAACAAAGAGTTGAGGGCGTATGCTAGTGATGCGTGAAACTTGGGCTCAGAGTTTAACCTGCGGGTTGTCACTTATAGCCGCAAGCGTAAAGCTTGAACTTAAACTGGCCCACTATTTGAAGAGAGGTCGTAGGGTGATCTGGTAAGCGAAAATTTAGTTGTGCGAGGTCGCGGATGCAGCAGGAGAAGGAACTATTTCTGTTAGTCGAGGACTTTGAGGACAGCCGCTTCATGATGCGAAGACTGCTGGAAATCGCCGGATATAGAGTCGTCGAGGCGAGCGATGGAGAACAGGCCGTCGAGCTCGCGGTGCAAGAGCATCCGGCCCTGATTCTTATGGATTTGAGCTTACCCAAAATGGACGGACTCGCCGCTACCAGGCAAATTCGCCAGCACCGCGAGCTTGGTAACACTCCGATTATCGCAATTTCGGCCCATGACTCGCCGGAGTCGCGTACTGACGCCCTGGAGGCTGGGTGCAATGAATACGTTACCAAGCCAATTGACTTCGATCAGTTGGGCGCCATAGTCCAACGTTTTCTTCCCCAGAACTGAAGAATCGATTGGACGAGGTGCCCGCGCAATTTTTCTGCGGCAGAGATGAGGTGATGTCTGTACCGGAACCGCTCGCAGTGCGCTCGATTATGTGGCAGAAAGCGGCCGGTTCAGCTCACTCCATTCGGGCTTCACAGTCACGCACTCAGGAAAACTGCACACTCAAAGTGGGCACGATAATTGATAAGTCAATCCTGAGAAGGAGAGATTCGCGTCGTCCCAGATCGTTTCGCGCGCGTGGATCAGCGAGAAATTGAAGACAGTTAATGCCCCACAACAGCGGAAGTCTGCTGATGAGTTCGTCATGGTCCGCGATCGCGCGGCGACTGATTTCATGAAAGGCATGAGTCACGAGCTGCACACACCTCTACACGTAATCATCGGGCTGTGCCAGATACTAGAGCGCGACCGGGCTACGAACCTCACCCCCGTGCAGCTTGATGCCGTCGAGCGCATGGAGCGTAACGCGCGCACCTTACTTCAAACCGTCAACCACCTGCTTGATTGTCTGCGCAGCGGCCAGTTTGACTAAGGCTATTCGCGCGTGTCGACCGTGAATCACGCGCAAGATGCGCGTGCCACAACACGAACTATCTCTCCGTCAACCTTGTCATGCTTCCCTTAGAAAAGAAAAACACATCTTCGTCAGCAGCACAGAGCTGGGAATGGACCTTCAGGAAGGTTCTGGCGTGAGTCATGGTCTCCCAACATTCCAGAGATTGCATGCGGACCAAACTGTCATTGTCGTTCAATAGATGAAGGTCCAGGGATTCAGTCCCAGAACTCAGGCTTGCTTCATCTCCGGAAGACTGGAGATCCTGGAAAGCAATTATGTCGATCTGGGTGAAGCGCCTTCGATTTTGAAAGTATGAAAGCGCTTCGGGCAACCCGTTATGGAAGACCGGCACGCCGCGAAGGTTGTCAGGGAGATTTAGAACCACCAGTCGATCGCTGGTAGCAGAATCAACCAGTTCATCCGCGATGCTGCGCGAGAGCTGCGCGGCTTCGCTCCATGATCGATTCGTCTGATAAAGCCGCACCGAATAAAAACCCAGGACGCAAATCAGAATCGAAATCCACAGGACCTGCTTACGAATCAAAATCGCCGCCAGATACGTTATCAACAGACATGAAAAGACTGTCGGCAGGTACAGGAACCTTTCACCGAGCGTCTGATACAGACTCAAGCGCAGATTGATAACCGGCAGCAACGAAAACAAAAACAAGATCGCGACTGCGCTGAGAAATCTATTCTGCTCCCTTCTTTCGGCCGGTCCGTATCGATGGCGTCGGAGAAGGATGACTCCCGCGACCAAACCGAGGCAGGCCAGCGAAAACAGGATGAACGCGCGAGACTGCAGCGGCTTAAAAAGGAACTGCGACAATTGAGACGGCAGCACCGGCAGGACCGACCGCACGAAGGCTTCGAGCAGTCGATCTCGTAACCAGCGGGGAGAGAAATTCAAATGTTGGCTAGCGCCATACCCGCCAACCAGCGCGCCGATGAAGAAGTACCGAACCAGCACAAACGCCAGCAGAAGCGAAAAATAAAGGGAAAAAACCGTGAGATGGCGCCGGGGATTTGTCCTTCCCTCGCGCCGAGGAACAATCAACAGTCCCATCGCGACGATCAGGAACGGCAGACAGATAGCCGATTCTTTCGCCATCAACCCAAAGATAAAGGACAAGAGGGACAGCGCTAGTTGTGAAGTGCGCTTGCTTTCCGAGTAAGCGAGATAGAACAAAAGGGAAGCGAGACTGAAGCAGGTGGCCAGCACATCAGCTCGTCCTGAGATCCAGGACACGGCTTCAGTATGAGAAGGGTGCAGGAGAAAAAGAGCGCCCGCGCCTATCGAAAGCATTTTCTTTGTGCTGGTCGTCAGCCGCAACTCTGCGACTGCTCGCAGCGAAAGAATGTAAACGAGAAACGCGTTCAGCGAATGAACGAGGACATTAGTGAGATGAAAGCCGAACGGCCGGGCGCCCCAGATCTTAGTGTCAATCAGATAGCTCAGGATGAACAGAGGGCGGAAGAAACCGCCGTACTCCCGGCCCCAAACCACGGATCGTTCGCCGTTAAGAACTTTTCCAATCTGAGCAAAATCGTCCGAGAGGAACCAGGAGTTGATGACGTTTGAGTACGCGATCAATCCGGCTAACAAGAACAAGCCGAGGATTGCGAGGTGGCGCCATGACTTCACGTCGATTTATCTCGCTACATCTGATCGGGCGTTCAGCTTTCGCCGTAGAAGGTAATCGATCGAGAAGCGATCGTCGCGCCGCGGCAGTAACAAAATAAACAGCAACAGAGCCAGACGCGGAATAACGTGAGTGTGAAACTCGTACAAGGGCTCTTTCAGCAGATGGCCGAAAGTGACGATAGCCAGGACAAAGCCCAGAGCGATCAGCGCCTCGCGCGTGCGCCAGCCGAGAATGACGAGCGCCCCCGCAATCAATTCGATAAACGGAATAGTGACGCCGAGAAACCACAAAGACCACACCGGCAGGAACGTATCGGCGAATGGCAGAAAGAATTTGCGCGCATGCTCAAGCGGACCTAGTTGAAAAACTTTCCACGCGCCGGCCATCAAGAAAATCAGACCGAGCACCAGGCGCGCAAAAAGCAAGGCCCAGCTTCGATCGAGGTTCTGTGCTTCGTCGGACTTCATACAGTGCTCGCCGGAAAAAGATAGCGCCGCATAACTATTAACCTGGAATCAGGACTGAAACAACAAAGCGAGCCAATTTCCGGCTAGGAATCGCGGGCTTCTTTGCCAGATCCATCTTAATGACCCCACGGTTGAATCCTGTCTGTGCGCCACGGATCGCTGGGCGGGCGATTAGTGTTGCCGGCCCGACGAATTCTTTCAGCATCTACCCACTCGTCCCACTCGCTGTCGTAATCAACGAAATGAATCAGGTGAACGCCGCGCTCAACCGTCAGAACTTTGGCCGGGTACCATTTGCGTTTCCAAATCACTTCCACCCTCGAGCCCGCTGGATACTCGACGATTGCGGGTTCGCGGATTTGGCTTAGCCGTACCCACTCGTCGTCGGTATCTTCAAAACCATAATAATGGACGCGAAACGTGCCGGCCCCGGAATCGATAACGCGCGCCTTCCACCATTTGCCTTCCGACCTTACTTCGACTCGCTTGCTTACTTCGGAGTTGGACTTGCGTCCGGCCCAGGCGACTATGGTGTCAGGAGCAAAGCTGCCAGTAGTAGTAAACGAAGACAATTGTTCTTCAGCGAAGGCCATGTCCTCCTTCACGTCCTCAGCGAGTTCACCCAGGGTGATCTGTCCATCGCCGTTAAGATCGGCGAAGGCTTTTCCGTTGAGGCCGGCCACCAACATTTCCGTGAACGTCCAATTTCCGGTTGAGAGTTCGCTGGCAGATGAAGATGTCAGGCAGGCAAACGACACTCTCTGACTGTAGCGTCGCGCCTGCTGTACCAGGCTGCCTGAATAACAGCAATCCGCCGTCAGGAATGCCCTGGATCCTTTGAAGTACTTTTCGACGTCTTTGACGATCGACTCGGTTGACCATCCCGGCACGTCGTCACCAGCGTCGTAGGTGGCAAAGTAGGTCGTGCGCGCATCGTCCGACTTGTAACCGTGACCGCAGTAGTAAACAAAGAGCAGATCACCCTCTCTGGCCTGGGCCAGAAACGCCGGGAAGGCAGTCTTCACCTGTCGAGTAGTCGCGCGCGCGTCCTGAAGATAAACCAACTGGTTCTTCGGCACGCCCTGCTTTCGGAAAAAATCAACCAACTGAGCATCGCGCCGATTCTCTTGCGGAAAAGAATCGAACATGTCGCTGTGTTTCCATTGCAGCGTCCCGACGACAAATACCCAGGTCCTTTGCGGTTGCCAGTCGCGTGTTTGCGCAACCCCGTTATGGTTGAAGAAAAGGCCGCCGCCCAGGAAAACGAAAAGAGTAAGGCAAAGTTTGCCAAAGATTTTGGCGTAACGTCGATGCGAGATTTTATTTGAATTCATAGGCCGTCTTTGGAATGTTCACCATCCGCCCGATGTTTACGGCGGGATTGTAACAGAGAAGTTAGTTCGCGCAGGTCGCGTCTGCCGACGACCCTTGTTCTTAGGACGCGCCAGTTGTCGAATTTTTGCCGTGCGCGAATGGCAAACTGCGAGCTTGCTTGTAACTGGCTTCTAACACAAAAAAGTAGATGCTCATCATGCGCCACTCTGACTTGGCGGCATGGGCCGAAGGTGTTCGGAAGAGTCTGACGGAAAAAAAGGATTTCTTTTTTTCAACAGTCCCGGAGGGGCGGTAAAAATAACCAAGTCCGTCGGGGCGTAGCCGGGAGGGTATCCAAAAGCTCGAAGGGGCGACACCTCATTCTTGCCGCGCCGGACAGGTTGTGTAGCTCAACGATCTTGACTGGACTTCAGTGCTTTTCGAACATAAACGAAACCAGCCGGGGCGGGTTGTTTTGATCTTCCTCGTGCCACCACTCCTTCAATTGCGAAAGCGCCAGATTGTTCGCGGCGCCCGCGTCGATGAAGTCCGAGATGTGGTGCACGTATGCCGGAATGTGAGTGCTCTCCGCGCCTCTCTGGAAGTTGGCCCGGGTCCCCTGATATTGGCGAAAAGGATGCAGCTCGGAAACGAAGAAGCGCCCGCCTAAACCGAGAACGCGAAATGCTTGCGCGAATACGAACGAAAGATCTGAAATGTGTTCAAGCACGAGGTTGCACGCGACCAGATCGCACGTCTGATTTTCAACCGGCCATGGCCGCGTCAGGTTTGCTACCGCGAACGTGACATTCTCGAGTGAGATTTTCTGTCGGGCCTTTTCGATCATGCCTTCGGAAAAGTCCATGGCCAGAACCTTCCGGCTAATCTGAGCCAGGAGCGCGGTGTTCTTGCCGGTTCCGCAACCAATCTCAAGGATTGAATTACAGCGCAGGTTCGCGAGGGTCTCTCTGGTAATAGTCTCATCGAGGTCGCGCGTCAGGTTTCGATCCTGATCGTAGGTCGCCGACCAATCTGTGTAGGCTTGTTCGATGTCCATTGAAATTGGAACGGAATTCATAGCGCTAAAGCGACGGTGCTAATGAGAGCAAACCCCATCTATGGACAGGCGGCGGTCACCGGTACTTTCAAATACTCCATGATGCGCGCCGCCGCTGCAAGACTTGCCTGGAGCAGCAGGTAATCGTCAGCGCGCACGCCCGGGTAACAAAGTAAATCGGCCTTTCTTAAGCCTACGCCGCGGGTTGGCTGATCCAGAAAAACCGTGCCCGAGTATTTTGTCTTGCCGGTAACCGGGGTGAGGATCCAGAAATTGATCCTGACTTCACCGGAAACCGGGCGCCGGCCTGAAGGCTCTGACTTAACGAAAGGGTTGTCCTCAAGCTGCAGCCAAACAATAAATGCCTCGGTCTCAGACTTAGCTAGCCGGACGGCTTGGTTATGGTTCGCCGGCTCGCCGGCCGCGACCTCGAGCAGCGGCGATCTCTTCAAACGATCGACCGTCCATGTTTCCATTCGCTCGGGAAAAGGAAACGACAGGTAGAGAGTCTGCGGTATGTCACGGACGACCTTTAACGAAAACTGCGCCTTGGCTGGCTTGGCCGCCGTTGGGGTGGGTGAAGGCGATGGCTGGGTGAGCGGAGGCGTGGACCGTCGCGGCGGCGGCCTCCTACCCGTCTGGCCCATGACCGCATGCGCACCAACGATCAGCAGAGCGCCTGCCAAAGCAAGCTTTGAGATTTCTCTGTGTGGGTCAGCCATTACTCTGCTCCTGAAGGTCAGATTTTGGTCAGGCCGCGTAGGGATCTCGATCGATGAGATAGGCGAGCAGTTCCTCGCGGTTCGTCTTCGCGTCAAGCCACCAGCGGATTCGCTTAATCTCGGCATAATCATCCGCGCCGAATCGGCCGGTGTAAATATCCTGCATGCGTTGCTTTCGGGCCGTTCGATTTGCCTCGGTCTGCCAGAACGAAGTGAACATTAGATTCAAATCGTCATGCAGATTACGTTTCTTTAAAGCTTCCCATTCGTTGCGGTCGAGCCAGATGCCTTTGCAGCCCTGGCAATGATCCAGGGTAAAGCTGAGGCCGCGCCCGACCAGGTATTTAACCATGCGGAAGCGGCACTCGGGACAGTCGATGGGCAGACCGGGTTCCGCCAGCGATAGGCTTTCGCCTTCATGTACGCGTTCAGCGAGTTCGGACCCGTGCTGTTCGATCCACTTCCAATACTCCGCTCCGCGAATCCAGTTACCGCCACAATCGGGGCAGTTCAGGGAAGTAAGATTATCGTCTAGCGCTTTGGTAATTAGTTCGGTTGTTTTGCAGACTGGGCAGTTCATGATGGGATTATAACTTACATCCGGCAGGGAGAGGGCGACGGCGGAAGTTTCAGTGCCGGTTCAGTTCTCATTAGCACTTCACTTCAGTGAGGTGACCGCGATCGCCGCCTGAGACTCTCAGCCGTTTCAACGGCTTTCTGAGAAAAACCATTGTAACGGCAGCGACATACTTGACTCCGCGCGGGCGCGGTCGAACTTCGATGCGGCCGCTGCAATGGCTCTGCCACTTCTGATGCGCGGCAAGTCTCGGACTTGCCGAAACGTGGCCCATTAATCTGAACGGTCTCTGACCGTGACGGTCGAAGACCCGAATGAAAAAGAAGGTTCGTCGCCGGCAAGTCGCAGACTTGCCGCGCATCAGAGTGGCAGAGCCATTGCCGTAATGAGTCAAGTATATTAGTGCCGTTAACGGTACCATCTAATGAGCGTCAAGTAGCCACCTCACTGAAGTGAGGTGCTAACGAAAGTTCGACCGATTCAAACGAGCTAGTACCGATGGTTCAGTATCGAAGCCACACCTTTCGTGGGAATGACTAGTGAGGCGCCATTTCTCATTTCACCAGATACGAATTAGGATTTATTCCGCCAGAGCGGAACAAGTGCCATACATCGCGGGACAAACTCAGGGGCAATGCATATCAAGTCGATAATTATCGGGACAGCCGGTCACATTGATCATGGCAAGACCGCGTTGGTGCGCGCGCTGACGGGGGTCGACGCCGACCGTCTGCCCGAAGAAAAGCGACGCGGTATCACGATCGACATTGGATTTGCCGATCTCGATCTTGGCGACGTTCGCGCCGGCTTTGTCGATGTGCCCGGACATGAGCGGTTCGTCAAAAATATGCTGGCGGGCGCGCACGGCATCGACGTAGTGACACTGGTCGTCGCCGCTGACGAAAGCGTGATGCCGCAGACGCGCGAACACTTTGATATCTGCCGTTTGCTCGGCGTGCGCAAAGGCCTGGTGGTTCTCACCAAGAAAGATTTGGTAGACGAGGAACTACTCCAGTTGGTTCGGTCTGAGATCGAAGAGCTGGTGGCCGGATCATTTCTGGATGGCGCGCCAATCATCTCGGTCAGTTCGCGAACGGGCGAGGGAATCGAAGCGCTGAAGGACGCACTGCGAGAGACTGGCCTGGAAGTTGCCGCCCGCTCCGCGGACTTTGTCACGCGTCTGCCGATCGATCGCGCCTTCAGCATGCGGGGTTTTGGCGCGGTCGTAACGGGAACGCTGATCGCCGGTGAGATTACGCAAGGCGACGAGCTGGAATTGCTGCCCGCGGCCATCCGCGTGCGCGTGCGTGGCGCGCAAGTACACGGATCGTCGGTCAACCAGGCGATCGCCGGCCAGCGGACGGCCGTTAACCTTGGTGGGGTGGAAGCCGCAGCGATCGAGCGTGGTATGGTCCTGGCTCCGGCGGGTCGGCTCCGCCCGACTCAGGCCGTGGATGCGTTGGTTAACCTACTTGAGAATGCGCCACGGCCGTTGCGTTCGCGCCAGCGAGTGCGGATTCACCTCGGCGCGGCGGAAGTTTTGGCGCGCGTGCGGGTGCTGGCAGAAGGAGGTGAGATCAAACCAGGCCAGAGTGGTCTGGTGCAACTTCGAACCGAGGCGCCGATCGTCGCGGTGCTCGGCGATCGAATAATTCTTCGTTCGTACTCTCCGCAAGTTACGATCGGAGGTGGTTCGATTCTTGATCCCTTTCCGGTCAGACATCGGGCGCGAGATTTCTCGGCAGTGCGCGCGCGTCTCGAAGCTCTCTCCACCGGCAATCGCGCCCAGCAACTGACGCTATTCGTCGCCGGCGCGGATCGACAGGGCATGCGGCGCGCCGATTTGGCATCCCGCACAGGCTGGCGCGACGACGTGATCGAAGCGGCGGCAAAGGAGGCTGTGGCCGCCGGCGCGATCCTTGATGCCGAAGGAATCCTGTTGCACCGGGAAGGATTTGATGAACTGAAGCGATTGGTGATCAAGGAAGTTGCCGCGCATCACCAGCGCGAGCCGCTCTTGCGCGGGTTGGCAAAAGAGGTCTTGCGGGAACGTCTCTTTGCCCACGCCCCGCTGGAAGTATTTCGCGGCGTGCTCGCGATATTGGAAAGGGAAGGCTCGCTGGTCGCTGAAAAAGACATCGTGCGCCTGCGCGAGTACACTCGCGAACTTTCCGACGAAGATACGGGCCTGCGGGATCGCCTGGAAAAGATATATCAAGATGCCGGCCTGGCTGCGCCCGGCTTGAACGAAGCGATCGAGCGCGCCGGGGGATCGGTACAGCAGGGCCGAAAAATTCTGCAACTGCTAATTGACTCGGGACGGCTCGTTAAGGTCTCTGGCGAGATGTATTTTCATCGCACGGCCTTGGACAATCTAACCAGTCGAGTGCGCGATTACGGAGCAAAGCAAAAGGATCGGGCAATCGATGTCGCGGCTTTCAAGGATCTGGCCGGGATCTCGCGCAAGTACGCGATTCCCCTGCTTGAATACCTGGACCGCCAACGCGTCACGCGCCGCGAAGGCGACCGGCGGATCGTGCTCTAAGAGGTGATCCTAGTGCCTACGCGTGAGTTTAGCTAACGGTGTATAGAGTACCGACTTTAGTCGGGTTTTACCTTCGAGGGCCCAACTGAAGCTGGTACTCTATACTGTTTTTCCGAGTCGCTTTCCTTATGTACGACTATCGTAAAATGACGACGGCGCAGAGACGGGAAGCCGTTAAATATCGTCGCCTGCGGGAGCGTCCCTGGCACTCGCCGCCGCATTGGGAATTCGCGGGACTCCTTCAATTCATGATCTCGGGTGCGTGTTACGAGCACGAGCGTACTTTATACGCCTGTAGCCCAGAGCAATGTAGTTCCCTCAACTGTGTTCAGAGTACGACTACGTACGCCGAGCGCTTTTCATCTTCACCTCAAAGTTGTAAATTAGTCCTTGATTCAGGAAGGGAACAATCATATGCGATTCATCACTTTGGCATCCTTAGCGCTCCTGGTCGCGGTTGGGGGGCTGGTAGCCTGTAATTCAAGCGAAGCACTGCTCTCGCAGACGCCGAGGACCTCCCCGACGCCTCAACAAGGTACTCCACCTCCTGCCGACAGTGCCCGCCGGATCAAAGCGGCTGAACTGCACGACCTTTGGGAAAAAGGCGACGTGGTAATTATCGATACGCGAGCTGAATCGGCCTACAAGGACGAACACATCAAAGGTTCGATCTCGATGCCGACCGGGACCGTTCTGGCGAGAATAGATGAGTTACCACGCAACAAGATGATCGTGGCCTACTGTACTTGACCACAGGAACACACAAGCGCCGGTGCGGTGCTCGAACTCAAAACTAAAGGAATCGATAATGCGGCAGCGTTGTTGGGTGGTCTGGCAGCCTGGAAGTCCGCCGGTTACCCGGTTGAAGGCGCGAGCGTGAAACCGCAATAAGCAGAAGGCAGAAAGCAGAAAGCAAGTGGAGCGCGATTCATGCTCCGCTTGATCGGGCCAGCTGCTTCACGCTGAAGGCGTGAACTGGAATAGCCGGGGGCAACGTCTCCGGTAATGGTGATCGATTTCGACCCTGAAGGTGTCGCAAAGCACAAATATTATGCGACCGCTTCAGGGTCGTAGTTCATTTTGGGGATCGAGATCCGCGGGCGTCGCGCTCGCCCACGGCTATTGTCTGTGACGTGAGCAGAAGACTAAATGGCTTACGGGATGGTCGTAACTCCTTAGCCTGGCTTGCTGGCCCACGCGACGTGCTTGCTGCCTCTTGCTTTCTGCCTACTGCGCCTTCGGCCCTTAAGTCTGCGGCACCGGCTGTTGACGCGCAAACGCCGGCAGCGGAGTCACCACCCGGCCCGAGGGCACGCACAACACGGGACAGGGCGCGTTGCGCACGACGCGTTCAATCTCAGAACCCAACGCTGGTGCGCCGCCAAACAGAGATGCATGAATACTGGTTCCGATTACGATCAGGTCGGCGTGGATTTCAACAGCCAGCCTGACGATTTCCGCATAAGGACGGCCTTCGGCGACGTGAGTCAGCACGCGGTCGTCACTTTCCCCGGCAAACGTCTGCATTCGTTCCTGCACCTCCGCCCGCATCCGCGACAGGGCTGAATTCGCGCCCTCTGGAAACATCACCGAAATCTGTTCAAAGTAATCACCGATGACGTAGACCGCGTGGAGTTCAGCGTTCGTGGCCGTAGCCATCTCGCGCGCCAAATGAGTCGCAGCGATAGACGATGGCCGAAAGTTTGTCGCCAGCAGAATTCGTTTCAGATGAATCTCCGTCTGCTG
>JAWVEM010000490.1:0-2854 GCA_033856735.1 Blastocatellia bacterium | reverse complement strand
TTTTTGGGAAAGCCTGCTCAAGGTCTCTGATTTGGATCAGAATGTGATTTCGAACAGCGAATTGTAACAGGTCGCGTGATGGAGCGCGGGCATCCCTGCCCGCCAGCGCGCGCAGCGCGCTCAACCTGTTCATGATTGCACCAGGATCGTTCGCGCTTCGCGCTCAGGCGGACAGGATGTCCGCGCTCCGAAAAGTAGTCACTTCCGGGCCAAGACGATCACATTCCATCCAATGCTTCGTTCCAAACGTCGGAATATTTTTTCCGGAATAATCCGCCCGAGAAAGTAAAACTCCGAGCGCGTCAGTTGCTCGACCTGCGTCTTGACTTCACTGAACATTGAAAACAGATCGCGCGCTTCACGGCGGCTGTAGACCTTCACGAGGGGATTTCCGCCGCCCTCGTTGAACTCTACATACTTGCTCATGATGTCCGCGGGCGAGTTTCCGCGCAGCAGTTCGCCTCCAAAAATTCCGTGCCGAATAATTATCTCGCCCCAGTAGCCCAGGGAGCCGCGATGATAAAGCATCACACGCGCCTGACCGCCCGGGCGCAGCACCCGGTGTACTTCGCTCACGACGTCGGCGGTATCGGGCGTGTGGTGCAGCACGCCGTTGGAATAAACGACGTCGAAACTCTCGTCTGCAAAAGGCAAGTGTTCGCCGTCGCTAATCGCAAACTCGCCACTCGCGCCATAGACGGCAAAGTGTTGCTGCGAGATCTGAATTGAGCGCGGAGTTAGATCGACCCCGGTTACCAGGGCGCCGCCACGCGCGAACTGCAAGAGGTCGGTACCCATACCGCAGCCTACCTCGAGCAAACGGGCGCCGGCAAAATCTTTGAAGCCCATCACCTCGGGCATCCACGGCGCGTACTCGGTGTAGCGGTGGCGCTCGACGGCGTCGAAGAACTCGCGCGTGCCGAATTCGTGCTCGCGACCATAGACGGCGCCGCACGGGTCTTCGCTCCACTGTTCGCGGGCGCGTTGTTTTTCGTCGGACGGTTTCGCGGGTTCAGGTACTGGTCTCATTTCTCGAGGAAATAAACAACGGACTCGCCCTTGGGGAATCAAGAACCTCAGGCAGAACTAATTCGGCGAGCCCGCCTTCGCGGCCTACCGCCTTTGGCTGAGTTATGTCGCCGACACATCAAGTCGGCGTTTTCTAGTGTAGTCCGACCGCCTTTTCCCCAAGGGTCAACGTGATCTACAGTAAAATCATCCCAAGTAAGCGAGTGATTACCATCAGCGCATCGTGGCGCCTCCATGCTATTCCAAAGAATGCGCCGCTGTTCCTTGCTAAAAGACCTTACTCGATCCTTCTTAAGAAAGAGCGGTTCTAGCAACCCACAGAGAATGTCTAGG
This sequence comes from Blastocatellia bacterium, assembly GCA_033856735.1. Lineage (GTDB taxonomy): Bacteria > Acidobacteriota > Blastocatellia > Pyrinomonadales > Pyrinomonadaceae > UBA11740. The sequence continues at coordinate 1,492 of JAWVEM010000490.1, read as the reverse complement.
CGTTTCTTTCGTTGGTTGATCTCGTCGGTTCCCTCGCGAACGGTTAGCAGGTACTCGCGATAGATTTCCTGACCCGGTTCGCTAGCTTCAATCTTCTTCTGTCTTAGACGAACCTTATCAACCCCTGTTGAAAAGGCTACCAGTAGATCCCAAGCCAAGCGGTTACGTTTACGGTCAGTCAGAATCAGCTGTTCGCGCTCAAATTTCTGAACTAGTACGGCTAGACTGTAGAAGTCTGACAACTGATGAAACCGCGCCTGATAGAGTTTTGGAAACATACGCTTTAAGCGATTGAGACCGCTCACTGTCAAGCGGGATGTTTTATCGAGGTCCTGTCCCCGGATGGAATCTGACTGCATCACCTTGTCGAGGGCGGCTTTCTTGTTTGTAACACTTTCGCTGTGAGCTGACACCATCAGCTCACAAATTAACTCGACGTGCTTCATTCGTGATATCTGCGCGGGACTCAGAATCTTTGCCGAACGAAAATAATCTTCATATCGACGCGCGACTTGGCCTGCTTTTCTGAGAAAGCCACTATGGTAATAACGTGCATGGCGTTTTTCTTGACCAGTAAGCGCTTTGCCAGTTGAGTTAATTCTGACGAAGAGATCGATGATGTCGGCGAGTTCCCCCGTGACCTCGATGATTTGAAGATTGTAGCCAGTGATCAAGTACTGACGTTTCTTCCTACGGATCGTGCTCCAATCCAGCCAGTCGATACGCTCCTGATCGGGCAAACGTGATCGCGTTTGGAAACGATTGCCCCGCATCGTGCCCGTGAACATCAGAATCGATTCGATGCGCTGCTTTCCGTCAATTACATCGTAAACCAGGTTTCCTTCTTCAAAACGCCTGTACAAAAAGATCGATGGAAGGGGATAGTTGCGGAGAATAGAATCGATCAGCTTCTCGCGATCTCGGTCTGCCCACACAGAGGAACGTTGAAAGCCGGGCTCGAGATTGAGGTGATCCTTTTCGTAGAGATTCATGATCTCCTGAACCGTCTTCTCGTCTCCCTTGTAGCTAATCGTTGTCATGATTTGATTGTCCCTTCTCATTGGAGTTTCCGAGAGATCCTCGACCTTCGCGCTTGCTCAGAATCTAAAATCAACCTATTGGATGTATGAGCGATACTCGCCCAGCACACGCAGTGCATTGTGTTTCCAAGTATGCTCAGCGATCGCTGCACCTCGCGCTGCTGCACCCAAACGTTCGCGCAACTCTCGCGATCTACTCAATCGCAGAATCGCTTCGGCCAGTTGGCGCGCATTTCCTGGCTCAGTCAACAGCGCGGTTTCTTCGTCAACCAGCACTTCGCCAATCTGTCCCAGACGACTGGCGATTATGCCTTTACCCATCGCCATGTACTCGAACAATTTTGTGGGTGAGCCAAAAAACTCGCTGCCATCTTCCAGAGGCACGTGCGGCGACAAGAGAATATCGCAGGCATCCAGCAAAGCCGGAACGCGTTCGTGATCGACGTGGCCGG
>JAWVEM010000489.1:0-3672 GCA_033856735.1 Blastocatellia bacterium | reverse complement strand
GTGCAATAAATAAAGGACCGGATACCGCGTCGTGCTGGCGGCGCGATAACCGGGCGGCAAGATCACGTTATAAGGAAGCGTCGTGTTGACCTGCTTGCTTTGAAACTGAACTGTTTCGACGGTCGCTACGGAACCGCTTTCCTTAGCCAGCAGGTACCCAGGCAGACCCAACGTGAGCAGAGCGACAAGCCAAACGATCCAGCGTTTCATTTTCAAGGACAGGTGGTGTGTTTGGTTATCCATGGTAGCCAATGGGGGACTCGTTGTTACCGCAAGCGATCTACATGAGAGAGCGATCTAACGCAAAGGTCGCAAAGGTATTCGCAAAGAACGCGAAGAGGTTTTCCTTTGCGGAACTTTGCGCGTCCTCGCTTCGCGTCCTTTGCGTTAGATCCTAAATAATCGCGTCAGCGGCGCCGGATTGAAACTACGAAATTCCCAGCCAAGCCCGATGGATCCTTTTTTGTTGCTCACTCGCCTGGGCGATCGGAATGATTCGATAAGGCGCATCGACGCGGCCCGCCAAACGGATGTTGAATGTGCGCACATCATCAGACCGAAACACGGTTATCCGCACTGTAGTTCCAGGACGTTTGGCCGCAATCAGCGCCTCAAACGTTTCTCTGTCGACCCTGGCATCGTCCAAAGCGATGATCTGATCCTTTGCATTCAAGCCCTGATCGTAGGCGGGCGAGCCGGCACGAACGCTCTTGATCACGATGAAGTCACCGGCGCTTTTTTCTTCCAGATCGGCGCCCAGAAAACCCTTCAGACGCGCAGGCCTGTCGCCTTCAAGAAGTCCGATGCCAAAGCCGTCCTGCTCCAGACGCAACCCGGCGCCAATCAGCATCTGGTTATACACCCCTTCAAGGTCATCTTTCCCGCGCACATAGCGCGAGAAAAAATCATCGAGACTCGCGTCGGCCACAAGCTCGCACGCCTTCTGAAAATCCGCCGGCGTGTAGTTGCGGCCTTTCTGGAAAAACTCCGCGTAGAGATACCGCATCACGTCGTCGAGCGACTTCGCGCCGTTGGTGCGACGCCGAATGTCCAGATCCAGCAGCAGACCCAGCAACTCGCCTTTGTCGTAATAAGAGATCTGCGAGTTCACGGAATTCTCGTCGGGCCGATAGAATTTGATCCACGTATCGAAGCTCGCTTCTTCGGCGCTCATGACCTTGCGGCCCGGCAGTTCCTCAAAATCCTGAATCTGCTGCGCCAGATGATCCAGATAGGCTTGATCCGAAATCAGGCCCGCCCGGCGCACCATTAACTGGCCGTAGTATTCAGTAATGCCTTCGGCCACCCACAACAGACGCGTGTAGTTTTCTTTCGTGTAGTCGAACGGCCCGAGGGCGTCGGGCCGAATGCGCTTCACGTTCCACAGATGAAAGAACTCATGGGCCACCAGCGCGTCAAACTTCCGATAGCCGTCTTCGGTAGAGAAGCCGAAGCGCTTAAACCCCAGCGCGGTCGAATTCAAATGTTCAAGCCCGCCGCCAGTGTTCGATCGCAGATGCAAAATAAACGTGTAGTCGTGATAGGGAATGCCGCCGAACATCGCCGTTTCAGCTTCGACGATCTTTTGCACGTCCACGCGCAGGCGCGCGGGGTCATAGTTACCTTCGCCGTCAATCACGATCCGGTGCGGCACGCCGCGCACCTGGAAGTCGAGCTCTTTGAAATCGCTGACTTCAACCGGAGAGTCGTAAAGAATATCGAAGTTTTCGGCGCGAAAAGTATTTGGCTGCCCTTTCACTGCGGGTAAGCCGGTGGCGATTTTCCAGCCCGTCGGCGCGACTATGCGCAGAGTCGACGGCGCATTCAGTTGTCCGCCGGGATACATCAGCAGGGTCGCGTTGTTCCAGAAGGCGTGATCGGAATTCAGTTCGCTCGTCCGTACAGTAAGTTCATTGGCATAGACGCGATAGGTCACCCGCCACTGGCGCGCGCCGCGGGTCTTTACCCGCCAGGTGTTCTTGTCTACTTTCGTCCAATCAAGGCTGTGCCCATCCGCGTCCGCGGCAAAGTCCTGCACGTTGCGTTCGAATTCGCGAATCAGGTACGAGCCCGGCGTCCACACCGGCATTACAAGATCGGTTTCGTTCGGCACCTGAAGGTTCGCAGGGATTTTCACGCGCAGCTCTACTTCGAAAAGGTGCGTGTGTGGTTTGGACATCGCCACGGTGAACGAAATATCAGATGAAAGTGGTGCGCTCGGCTGGGCCGGCGACGCTGCGGCTGCCAGCAGCATTATCAAGACAAGCGGGAACGCGCTGAATAGATAGTTGAAACGACGCATATTGAAAACGTCTCTGCGAAAATTTATGGAGAGCTGGAGCGGAGAGATGTTACTACGAATTGTGAGTGGGAACCCAAACGGCGCGGGACAAAACATCGTAACCGATCGTTTAGACGGCGGACTTGTCCGCCTGCATAGTGTGAGCCGGACAAGTACGGCTTCTAGACTGACCGAACCAACGCAACTGAAAGGGTCGCATCGCTAATCAGAGGTGCGACCCTTTCAGGGTCGGAATAATCTTAATCGCGGTTCCGGGGGCGTTGGCCCCGGCTATTATCTGAAACGCCTTCAGCGTCCTGAACGCCAGCACGCTCTACGAGTGGTACTAATCTTAAAGTTTGCCACTAGGCTTCAGGGGGTAAAGAGTTTTATAGTTGCTGACGTTCCACACAAGTCGAATCGAAAGGTAACTGTCATGCTTCGCAGACTAACCGCAACGTCTTCTACCTGGATAACCGTGCCGCTGCGTTTGACGCTGGGCGCAATTTTTATTGGGCACGGGGCGCAGAAGGTCTTCGGTTCATTTAACGGACCGGGCTGGGCCAAGTGGTTAACGCTCTCTCAATTTGTGCCGTTTCCATTCATGCGGCCCACGTGGTTGTGGTTGGCGGCGGCCGCGCTCGGCGAACTCATCGGCGGTGTCCTCGTGCTGCTCGGTTTGTTGACGCGCGTCGGTGCCTTTCTAATCATCTGCGTGATGCTGACGGCAATCATCGGCATTCACTGGCCCGCGTTTTTCGCCCCGACCGGGATGGAACTTCCGCTTGCTTTGCTCGGCAGCGCGCTCGCTCTCTTGATTGGCGGTGGCGGGCAAGCCTCGGTCGATCGCATGATTACTGGACGTGGACGCCGGTAGGAACGGTCACAATCGGTCGGTGCTGCTTTGGAGTGCGCTGACTTGTCAGCGCTTTAAAAAGCGGCGACCAGTCGCCGCACTCCAAACCGAAAATCAAAACGTCTCATGAAGCGATCGCCGCTCTTCGTCATCTTCGTCACCGTCTTTATCGATCTGATTGGCTTTGGGATCGTGATTCCGGTGCTGCCGTACTATGCCGAGGGCACGCGCTTTGGCGCGACGCCCCGCGAAGTCGGGCTCCTATTCGCTTCCTATTCCGTAATGCAATTGATCTTCTCGCCGGTGCTGGGCCGGCTCTCGGACCGATACGGCCGGCGTCCGATTCTGATTATCAGCTTGCTGGGAACCTGCCTCGGTTTTTTGATCCTGGGATTTGCGACGACGCTGTTGATGCTGTTCGTCGGTCGCATCATCGACGGAATTTCGGGCGGCAATATCTCGACTGCTCAGGCCTACATTGCCGACGTCACTACCAAGGAAAATCGCGCCAAGGGAATGGGATTGATTGGCGCAG
>JAWVEM010000488.1:0-5300 GCA_033856735.1 Blastocatellia bacterium | reverse complement strand
CGCCAGGTTATAGGCGGCGTCGAGGTGGGGCAGGACTGCTGTCTCAAAACTGGCGAGTTTGCTTTGCCCTTCCAATCTGTCTTCCTGCTTACTTCACATCATCAACTGTAAGACCGATTCTCGGCCTCTTTTATTTCCGGCTTCTCTCAATCTCTTGTCCGGGAATATTGATGATGGAAAACCAGTATGAAAATGTAAAGGCCGCCCTGAGGTGGGCAAACCAGATGGAAGAAGCGTTTCAAACCCAAACTAACATGCTCTGCCGTAATGCCATTAATAGCGACGGCGCGCAGCCCTTTGAGGAGATCTTCCGGCTCCATCACCGGAGAGTCTATTCCCTATGTCTGCGAATGATTGGAAATTCCACTGAGGCTGAAGATTTGACACAAGACGTTTTCATGCAGGTTTTTCGCAAGCTGGGAAGCTTTCGCGGTGAAAGCGCTTTCACTACCTGGCTGCACCGGCTGACGGTAAACCAGGTGCTGATGCACTTCCGCAAGAACCATGTACGAAAAGAACAGTTAACCGAAGAGGGCGAGATGACGAGCGAGATAATGTTTGCTCAAAACAGATTCAACCGCTCTCCGGTTCTCGATCGGCTCGCCCTGGATGAAGCGATTGTGCAACTACCGCACGGCTATCGCACGGTCTTTGTCCTGCATGACGTTGAAGGGTTGGAACACAGTGAAATCGCATCGCTCCTGCGTTGCTCGATCGGAACATCCAAGTCGCAATTACATAGAGCTCGGATGAGAATGCGTCTCCTGCTCAAGCGGCGAACCGGTCCCAGATAGGCATCCCTCAGTTGCTGTGATTAGCCTAACTTCTTGAGCGAGATACAGTCTCACAATTCGAACCAGGCACTAAAGAGCTAACCCAGCGCCGAGTCTACTATAGCCAGCGGGCTGTTGTTCGAAACGTACGTTATTTCTCTCAGACCGAGCAGGCTGCGCAGCTTGTCTGCCGGCACATCCTTCATTGGCCCAGGTGCAGGCGCGGTGCCCGGCGCGGGCTGTGGGAACGCGGTCGATCGCGCGGTGTGAAAGGTGACGTTGCCTTCTACCTTCTGGAGGATTTGATGAATGTGGCCGTTCAGCACCGTGATGGATCCGAACCGCTTAAGATACGAGAGAGCTTGCGCGCTGTCTTCAGTTCCCCAACCCCACTCTGGATAGATCGTCCACAAGGGTACATGAGCAAAGACGACGATCGGCGTGCTGCTTGATAGCCCCTTAACATCTTTCTCGAGCCATTGCAGTTGATCATTTCCCAATTGACCGAGTCCGCTTCCTCCGAGGCCGGTGCCAGTCCCCTGTTTCAGGTTCAGGACATTGATCAGTCCAATAAAATGCACCCCTTGATAATCGAAGCTCTGCCAGCCCTGGCCCTGCGTTCCCTTGCCATATCGCTCGAGATAAATCTTTCCGTCATCCGAGAACACGTCATGCTCGCCGGGAACATAATACACCTGGCTCGCCTTAGCGCTCTTGAGCACCTGCGTCGCCGTGTCGAACTGGTCAGGTGTCGAAAGCTGTGTAATATCGCCAGTGTGAATTAGAAATGCGGGTTGCTCTTCCAGGGCATTGATTCGGTCCACGGCCTCCTGAAAGGTCCTCGTCACATCCTGGTTCGGCTCTTTGTTGAATCCGATGTGGCTGTCACTGATCTGGACGAAGCTGAATACACCCTTCTGCTTAGCACCCGGCAGGAGACTGCAGGAGGTGAGCACCCCCGCGTTCATAGCCCAGACCAGCCCGGTGCCGGCCCAAGCCATACATTTGAGGAAACTACGACGCTCGACTCCGTTACTCTCTCGCTCGTTTTTTTCTTCGTCAGACATCGGTGTGCCTCCTTCTAAGAAATCTACTTAACGATTATTTGGCCGGTCATTCGAGGATGGAGGGAGCAGAAATAGCTGTACGTGCCAGGTGAGGTGAACTTGTATGAAAACTTCGCGTCCGTATCCAGAGTGCCCGACTTAAAGGTCTTGTTGTTTTCATTCACGGTATGCGGCTCATCATCGTGATTAACCCAGGTCACAGTCGTTCCGGCTTTAACTGTGAGCGTGCCGGGTTGGAACGAGAAGTTTTCAACCATGACCTGGTTCGCAGTAGAAGGGGTTGGCAGATCTTTCCCCGGTTTTGCCGGCACGCCCATCTTTGACATTTCCGTATTTGAATTTCGAGATACAGTCGGTGCCGGGGGCGATTGCGTTTCCGTGCTGGCGCTGGAGTCCGCCCCGTTCTGGCCGCATGCTGCCAAAAATAAACTCAGCAAACTCGTCGCGATGACGAGTAGAAACTCTCTCTTCAAGTAATTGATCATTCCTCTTCTCCATTCCCTTTGCGCACAGCACGGCATCACTCGTTGATGATGGCGGTAAGCGCACCTGTCAGCAGGTCAACCCGATGAAAAAATCAACCTAACGTCTGACAGAGTGCGCCTACCTTCGAGCACGGCCTGGTTCCCCACTCAACAAAACCGTGCTCTTACTAAACCTAAATCCCTTCCCTGACTTCTAAAATGCATACCGGTTGGGCCGCCAAAATATTCCCGCTATTCCGATGCGAACTGAAAATAGGACTGGCAACTCATTTTTGGAATTTTCCAGAACCGAAGCAGCACATGTGCAATCGGAAAAAACCTGCGATCTTAAGGTTGACAGCGGCTAGCTCCTGCGGTAAGTTGCCCAAGTCAACTCGGTACTAGTCAATGAAAACAAGTTCGGTCCCAGCCACGACAATTAACCAAAGCGCCAGCCAGACGTGCTGCTGCATTTGTATGTGTTGTTGTTATCGGCCACTGACCGAGCGGACCATTCATGTGACATAGATTGACGTAATCATTCATGCACAGATTTTGAGGCCGCTCATTTCGAGCGGCCTTTTTGTTTTTACTCTAACCATTCGACGCCAACTGAAGGAGACGACATGACCACCGAGGCAAAACCTATTGCCATCTATTACGAACATCCCGACTGGTTCCGCCCGCTCTTCGCGGAACTCGACCGGCGCGGCACACCGTATCTGAGAATTGACGCCGCGCATCATCAGTACGATCCAGAAGACACCGAAGACGATTACTCGCTGCTGTTCAATCGCATGAGTCCTTCGGCCTATCTGCGCGGCCACGGCCAGGGGATCTTCTACACACTCAACTATCTCGAACACCTGGAACGCAAAGGGGTTCGAGTCATCAACAACCGCATGGCATTCACGATTGAGACTTCAAAAGCGCTGCAGCTTTCACTGCTCGCTAATTTGGGTCTGCCTTATCCGCGCGCGCGCGTGATCAATCATCCGTCGCTTGCCGTCCCGGCCGCGCGCAACCTGCGCTTTCCAATAGTGGTAAAGGCGAACATCGGAGGCAGCGGCGCCGGTGTTGTGCTTTACGACTCTCTCGATTCACTGGAGCGCGCTGCGGAAGCGGAGACGATCGATCTCGGCATCGATCAAACGGCTTTGGTCCAGGAATTCGTTCCCGCCCGCGATGGACACATCACCCGGGTCGAGACCCTGGGCGGCAAGTTTCTCTACGGCATCAAGGTCTTCACCTCGGGCGAGAGCTTCAATCTGTGCCCCGCGGATATTTGCCAGACCACCGACGGCGTCGAGCTGGCCCGCCTCGCCTGCCCCGTCGACGCGCCCAAGAGCGGGCTGCAGGTCGAAGGCTACACGCCGCCGGTCGAAGTGATCGACGCGGTTGAGCGAATTGTTCAAGCGGCCCAAATCGATGTTGGCGGCGTCGAGTACATCGTCGATGACCGTGATGGCTCGCTGCTCTATTACGACATCAACGCTCTCTCAAAGTTTGTGGCTGACGCGCCGCGGGTGATCGGATTCGACCCGCACGCGCGGCTGGTTGATTTTCTGGAAGAGGAGGCAAACAAATGCGCTACGGTTACTGGCTACCGGTTTTCGGCGGTTGGCTAAGAAATGTGGATGACGAGCGAATGGAGGCGAGTTGGAAATACAACAGCCGCCTGGCGCGTCGCAGTGAAGAGATCGGCTATGACCTGACCCTGGTCGCTGAGTTGAATCTCAACGACATCAAAGGCGTCGAGGCGCCGTCGCTCGACGCCTGGTCGACGGCCGCGGCACTCGCGGCGGTTACCGAGAGACTCGAGCTGATGGTCGCGGTGCGGCCGACCTTTCACCAACCTGCGCTTTTGGCAAAGCAGGCCGCGAACATCGATCATATCGGCGGTGGCGGCCGGCTCTCGCTCAATGTCGTCTCTTCCTGGTGGGAAGATGAAGCGAAGAAATACGGTGTGCATTTCGAACGGCACGACGATCGTTACGCGCGCACAACTGAGTGGCTGGAGATCGTCGATCGAATGTGGCAGCAGGACCACTTCTCGTTTGCGGGAAAACACTACGCTGTCGACGATGCGGTTATGCAACCCAAACCGATTAGCCGGCCGCGCCCCTTGATTTACGCCGGCGGCGAATCGGAAGCGGCGAAGCAGATGATCTCAGGGCTTTGCGACGCCTACGTCATGCACGGAGATGACCCGGCGCGGGTGCGCGCGAAGATTGCCGACATGTCCGCGCGACGCGAACGTCTGAATTTGCCGCCGATGAAGTATGGCGTGGCCGGCTACACGATCGTGCGTTCAACCGAAGCCGAAGCGAAGCAGGAGCTGACGCGTATTACCAACGTCAAACACTCTGCCGCGGGTTACCAGAATTACCAGCAATGGTTGGCCGGCACGAAACTCGAGCAGCAAGTCTCGCTGGAGGATTATTCAGTATCCAACCGGGGTTTGCGTTCCGGCTTGATCGGTACGCCCGAGCAAGTCGCCAGTCGCGTCGCGGAATTCGAAGCGGCCGGAGTTGATCTGCTGCTACTGCAGAGCAGCCCTCAACTCGAAGAGATGGAACGTTTCGCCGAAACGGTCATCCGACCCAGCGCGGTCGCAACGACAGCAGGCTAAAGGACGCGCAGGAAGGCCACCAGATCAGACTTCTCCTGCTGCGTCAGGTTGAGTTGCTGAACCAGGTTGAAGAACTCCACCGCGTCTTCAAGCGTCAGTAGCCGCCCGTCGTGCAGGTAAGGCGGCGATTCCTTAATGCCGCGCAAGGGGAAGGTCTTGATTGGCCCCTGCGCTGTAATCAACATGCCGCCTTCCATTCGTGGTTTGTAGAAGCGCTCGACCTTCAGGTCGTGCATCGAATTATCTGTGTAGAAGGGCGGCGTATGACACGCTGCGCAATTGGCCTTGCCGAAGAAAAGGTCTTCGCCACGCGCCTCGGCTTCGGTCGACTTCGTGCGATCGAGCCGGCCAAGAATGTTCAGTT
>JAWVEM010000487.1:0-12709 GCA_033856735.1 Blastocatellia bacterium | reverse complement strand
CTCCGCCGCGCCCAACCGTTTGAGCTCACTCCCGTGCGTGCTTTCATCGAAAAGAATTTCTCCCTCGCCTGGGCCGATGAGATTTCAGTTGGTTTTGCTAATAAGCCGGTATCGGTCGTGATCGCGACACGCGAAGGTCGCGTGATTGGTTTCGCCGGATACGAATGCACGCGCAAAGCGTTCTTTGGCCCGACCGGCGTGATCGAAAGCGAACGCGGCACCGGCATTGGCACCGCACTGCTGATCGCCAGCCTGTGGGGATTACGCGAACTTGGTTACGTTTATGCGATCATCGGGAGCGCGGGGCCGAAGGATTTTTACGAGCGAGCCGTGGGAGCTATCGTGATTCCTGACAGCGACCCGGGGATTTATGTGGATCTCTTGAAGTAGTCTCTTGAGAAGTTCCGTTGGTTGAGTCCGGTTAGGGACGAAATATTTATAGAACCGCGTGTCCCTTTCGATAAGCAAGTCGCAATCATCCCGTCCGCCCGGCACAAAAGGCACGCCCATCATGGGCTTGATGCGCGACTTCAATCGCGATCAACTCGGCTGCATCGAACGTGTCCGAAACGAATATGGCGACGTGGTCTGGACGCGCTTCCTCTAGGTGCCCGCCATCTTTTTTTATCAGTCTTAATCGCAATCGCAGTCTTATTGGTATCGTGGCCGTAGCCCGGTGACTAGTGACTCCGGGTGAAACCGTTTGAAACGGTTTCTGTATCTTGTCGGATCTTGAATCACCGGGCTAAAGCCGCGGTGCTAATAAGACTAGCAGTCATTACGGCTAACCTTCGATAATCATAGTTTCACGAAAAGCCGTTGTAGGGATATCATTGAGCGGGAGATTTAAGCCTATGTCCGTTCCAACAGAAACCCTCTTGCGTCAGGCGCTGGAGCTACCCGCGAACGATCGGGCGGCGCTCGTCGAAAGCCTTATCGTCAGCCTCGATAAGCCCGACCCCGCGCTCGATGCATTGTGGCTCAAGGAAGCTGAGAGCCGGCTCGCCGCGTATCGCTCAGGCGAACTCGGCGCAGTTGACGCCGACGAAGTCTTTGCTGAGTTGGGACGACAACCGTGAAAGCGCGATTCCTGCTCCCAGCACGCCGTGAACTCAACGAAGCAGTTCATTACTACAATGCCCAGCGAGTACTTCTCGGCGAAGAGTTCCGTGACGAAGCGTGGGAGACGGTTCGGCGAATTAAGGAGTTCCCTCAGGCGTGGCATCCGCTCGGTGGCTCGATCCGGCGCTGTCAGATGCGACGTTTTCCGTTTGGCGTCATCTATGAGCCCACTGAGCTTGAGATTGTTATCATTGCAATCGCACATCTTCACCGGGAGCCTGAGTATTGGCGAACTCGACTGTAATTGACTTCCTGGCGACCGCTCGCGCGCAATCGTGAGAGAAGAAGGTTCGCGCTTCGCGCTCATGCGGACGGGACGTCCGCGCTCCCAGTATTCCCTTGCGCATTTACTACTAAAGGTTTAAGCGGAGCAGTAAAGACGAGCGCCGTACGCATCATCCAACAATCGCATTCACCAGCAACGCCCACTCTTCCAGCGTAAACGTCTCAGCGCGCCGCAGAGGTGGAAGGCAAGCGTCGCACAGGACGATGCTCGCGCCACCGCGCTTCTTTAATAACTCCTGGATGGGTGCGGGAGCGTCGCGCAGATTATTGAGGATCGTCTTGCGTCGTTGGGCGAAACCAGCACTGACGACTTGCCGCAACAACGCTTCGTCTTTCACTTCCGCTGCGATTCGTGGTCGGACACGCAAACTCACTACTGTGCTCAAAACTTTCGGTACTGGGCGAAACGCTTGGGGGGCCACGTCGAATAGTTGCTCAGCTTCGCAATACGCTTCAACCAGAACCGAAAGATAACCGCGCTCGCTGGTGCCGGCGGCGGCGGTAATCCGATCGACGACTTCGCGTTGCAGCATCAGCGTCATTTCAGTAATGCAGCTTCTTTGATCGATCAATCTTTGCAGGACGGCGGTGGCAATGTTGTAGGGAAGGTTCGCAACGACGCGCGCGGTCTGCGCCGGTGCAATCGCCGCGCAGAAATCGGTGGTCAGCGCATCCGCTTCGATTAAGTGCAGGTTCGCGGCGCCGCCAAATTTTTGTCGTAATGAGGGAACGAGATCGCGATCGAATTCGACGGCGACGAGGCGACCGGTCTTTTCCAATAACCGAGCAGTCAACGCTCCGCTGCCCGGGCCGATCTCTATGATTGTTTCGTCAGCTCGCGGTGCGACCGCCGTGATGATTCGCTCGACGACGTTACGATCGACGAGAAAGTTCTGACCGAGACGACGTTTCGGGAAGGTCATATCTGTCACCGAGTTCGGGGTTGCGATAACGGAGTACAGATTAAACGCAAAGGGCGCAGAGGGGTTCGCAAAGGGATGCAGAGGATTGTGCTCCTCCGCGCGCTCTGCGGAAACCTCCGCGTCCCTCTGCGTTTAGATCTCAACTTAAACGCGACTCAGGTAATAGATAACCTCAGACGCGCGCCGTTGGATAACCCGTCACCTCGATGTCACGCCCGCGGCGCTCGACGGAAACGTTCTCAAGTTGCTTGGCGTCGGCGATTTTCTCGGCGCCGTCTCCGCCAATCGCTGAAGGGGCGTCCTGGCCGCCGATGATCATCGGCGCAATGAAAAACGTAATCTTATTCACCAGGCCGGCGTCGAGGAGCAGACCCGCGAGGATTGGCCCGCCTTCCACCAGCACGCTCTGAATCAATCTCTTGCCGAGCTCCTGAAGTACGTTTGAGAGTTCCAGCGCCGAACCCGCCTGACTGATTACTTCCACGCCACGAGATTGCAAAGCGTCAACGATGTCGGTGTCGGAATCCCCGTGCACGAATATCAGCACCGGCGCGGCATCGGTGGTCTGCGCGAGTTGCGACTCAGGCGAGATGCGCAGGTATTGTTCGATCACCACCCGCACGAGGGGCCGCCGCCGCTTCTTCCCCGAGCGATCCGTCAGCAGAGGATCATCTTCGCGAGCAGTACGTCCCCCCACCATGATCGCGTCGTACTGGTGGCGCAAATCATGCGCGCGCGCGCGTGCTTCCTCGCTCGTGATCCAGCGCGAGTCGCCGCTAAACGTAGCGACCTTGCCGTCGAGAGACACGGCCAGTTTCAGATGAACGAAGGGCCGTCCGGTGCGCATGAAATGAATGTAGGCTTCATTCAGACGCGCGGCTTCGTCAGACATTAAGCCAGTCCCGACCTCGACGCCGGCTTCGCGCAAGTGAGCAAAGCCACGACCCGAAACTTTAGGATTTGGATCTTCAATGGGCGCTACGACGCGTTTGAGTCCCGCTTTGATAAGCGCGTCGGTGCACGGTGGCGTGCGGCCCTGGTGCGCATGTGGTTCGAGGGAAACGTACGCAGTGCCTCCGCGCGCGCGCTCACCCGCTTGTTCGATCGCGGCCGTCTCGGCATGCTTTAGCTGATCGAAGAGATAGAAACCTTCGCCGGCTATCTCACCGCGGGCATCTACGATGACGGTGCCGACTAGAGGGCCGGGACTAACCTGGCCGGCGCCCTGCTCGGCTAAGCCAAGCGCGCGAGTCATCATTTGGCGATCGGTTTCAGTCCACTGTTCCAAGATTTTTTCTCTACCGTAATGGTCTCAGTACCACCTGCGTCAGCGGGTGGGATCAATGGTCAACCCGTGTGTTGAGTCTTTACCCCATCCGCTCACGCAGATGGTACTAACTTCATATTCATCGGCCCATTTAGATGCCGGACTTGTCCGGCACTTGCGAGCGCGGCGGACAAGTCCGCTGTCTAAACGAATAAATGGATCAACGATTAACGGAAACGATGGCCACGATCACCTTGATCAATTGAAAAGACTATTCACGTATTGCTCCGGATCGAAGACGACCAGGTCATCCACCTTCTCACCAATTCCTGCGTAACGAATCGGCAGGCCCAACTCTTTGGCAATCGCCACGGCGATGCCGCCTTTGGCGGTGCCGTCCAGTTTCGTCAGGACAATACCGGTCACGCCAGCGACCTTTAAAAACTGACGCGCCTGCTCGAGTCCATTCTGACCGGTAACAGCGTCAACCACCAGAAGCGTCTCGTGCGGCGCACCTTCCACCTCGCGCCCGGCGACCCGTTTCATCTTTTCCAATTCAGCCATCAGGTTCGATTTGTTGTGCAGCCGGCCCGCGGTGTCGACGATCAGCACATCCGAGCCGCGAGCTTTCGCTGCTTTCATTGAGTCGAACAAGACCGCCGCGGGATCAGTGCCCTGCTTCTGCTGAATCAAAGGGACGCCGGTGCGCTCTGCCCAGATTGCCAGTTGATCGCTCGCCGCCGCGCGAAACGTATCGGCGGCGCAAATCAGAACATCGTTGCCTTCGGCTTTGATTCGCTGGGCCAGCTTACCAATGGTGGTCGTCTTCCCGACGCCGTTGACGCCGACAATCATCATCACGTACGGAGCAATGTTTTCCGGCACACTCGTTTCAGAGGCAACGCCGCCTCGTTCCGAAGCGTGCAGGATCGCCAGCAACTCGGACTTGATCGCCGCTTTCAATTTTTCGATGTCGTCGATTTCTTTGCGGCTGATCCCACGGCGCACTACTTCCAACACGTGCATCGTTGTCGGCACTCCGATGTCGGCGGCAATCAAAGCCTCTTCGAGTTCATCGAGAAGTTCGGCGTCAATCTTTTTAGCGCCGGCAAAGACCGTATCGATTCTGTCGGAAAGCGACTCGCGCGTTGCCGCCACGGCCCGGCGAAAGCGGGCGGAAAGCTCCTGCTCCAGCGCTGCTTCCTGGGCCTGCAATTGCTCGATAGAGAGATCGAGCCCCAGCACTGAAGTCTGCCAGGGAGTGCTCGGCGAACTCTGCTGCCGAACCTCTTCCGAGTCAACCGCAACGGCCCGAGCGGGCTGAGTTTCAAGCTCAGTTTCAATTCCAGGTTGAGCTTCGGGCGCGCGTTCGCTGGCTGCGCGACTCAAGCCAAGTGAGACAAATTCATCCTTTTTCCTGCGCCAAAAGGCCATTAAGACTCCACTCTATCGAATGACTGCAAAGATTTGCCCCGATTATAAGCAGAAGCGGCACGTCGCCACAAAAGCGACGCGCCGTGAAAATACTGTTCAGCTACCGGCAAGGACAGGTCGACTTCGTTTCGCTTGGAGTCAGGCTCCCCTCAACGAGACTTACAAGGTGATCCCATTCCAGAGCGCCAAGGGCGCGAAATGCAAAGCCCGGGGCCGAGCGCAGCGCAGCCCCAGGAACGTTTGATAAAAACTGGCCGAGCGCTGAAAGGGCGATATGAAGACATGCTTCGCCCTCGCCGTCTGCTTTCGTAGGGCCCGTTTTGATCCGTCTGTCGCCCGCTGACGCGGGCTTGGGGGAATTATTCGAATGTCGATCCTGGGGCGGCGCGCTTCGCGCTCTTCCCCAGGCTATTCTATTTCACGCTTTCAGCGTGATGAAATTTTTAACTTACGGCAAGGACCGAATCGGGTGTCGGCGGGCCGGGTGCAACCAGCAACGGACTGTCTGGTCGCTGAGATTGTTTTCGATTTACTCGCGTGACGCCCGGACGAATTTTGCCGGCTTCACAGGCGGCGATGAAGGCGGCGACGACGCGTGCGTCATAACGCGTGCCGACAAAACTTTTTAGCCGCGTCAGGGCCGCTTCCAGATCCATTGCCCGTTGGTACGGCCGCTCCGTAGTCATGGCGTCAAACGTGTCAGCGACCGAAACGATGCGCGCCTGCATTGGAATTTCGTCACCCTTCAGGCGTTGCGGGTAACCTTCGCCATTGATCATCTCGTGATGCATGTGCATGCCAGGAAGAAACTCACGCATCGCCGGAATCTGCGACATGATCTTGTAACCCTTCTGCGGATGCGTCTTCATTACCTCAAACTCTTCATCCGTAAGCGCCGCAGGCTTTTTCAAGACGCGGTCGTCAATGCTGATTTTTCCGACGTCATGCAACAGCGCGCTGATCCTGATCCTTTCGATCTCGTCATCCGGCAGACCGAGACCCTGGGCAACCGCAACGGAAAAGCGCGAGACACGTTCAGAATGGCCACGCGTGTACGGATCTTTGCCGTCGATCGCCGCGGCCAACGCTTTGACTGTACCCAGAAACAGTTCACGGTTCTCGTCGGCCGAACGCTGGAGATCGCCGACAAAACTTTCTATCCGATCGGTCATCTGATTGAACGATGCTCCCAGCTCACCCAACTCGGTCCGGCCCAGCACTTCGACGCGTTGTGAAAAATCTCCGGCGGCGATACGCTGCGCTCCGGCAGCCAACTCTCGCACCGGCCGCGTTAACTTCTCAGCAAAGTAGAATCCGAAGATCAACGCCAGCGTCGCGGCCAACAGACTAATGAATAATGTCTGGGTTCGCATCTCACTGACTGAGGCCAACGCAGCAGCTTCGTCCTGGATCGCGATCACGCCGAGCAGAGAATTTTTGTCGAGCTCCACCGTCGCATACGAACCCAACATTGGGGTCGCACGGCCATCGCGATCGAGGGTGAACGGCGCCAGCGCGGATTGCACCTGCGCGCCGGTCTCCAGCCAGTCCTGCACCACCTTCAGGTCGGTCATCGACGTTTCAGAAAAAGCTATCGCGGCATCGGGATGGGCCACCGCTTTCCCGTTCTGGTCGACGACGAAGACCACGGGCAACCCCGCGTCCAGTAATTCACGAGAGCTCTTTGAAGATGATTGCTGAACTGCTTTGAAAACTTCCTGGAAAGAAACTACGGCGACGACCGCCGCGACTATGTCGTCACCGTTCATTACCGGCGCGGCGATTGTTAGCGCCATCTCCTGGCCCGATCGAATAATTTGCGGGCGGCCGATGATCACGCCGCGTCCACTCATGCGCGCGAGCACGTCGCCTACTCGATGATCGACTTCTTCTCGCTTGATCAAGTCCGGCTGAAAGGCGCGATGGACCTCGCCCTTTACCGGACAGATCGCCAGAGCGATCATGTTCGGATCGTCCTGAAGAGTTCTTTGCAGGCGAGCATCGTAACCGGCGTCCGTTAGCAAGCGAATGCCTCCGGCAATTTCGAAAGCACGCGCAACCCCGCTCACGACGTCGCGGTAACGCTGACCGTACAGTTCAATCTGCCGGGCCTTGTCGCGAACCAACTGGGCCTGATAGCGTCCTTCAGTGGCTCGCAATTCGTCGGCGCTCCGCCGTGACAGCAGAGTGCCCGCCAGGGCCAGCGGTAAAAGGCCGACCAGCAGCAACACTGCCAGTACGACATACAGAAGGCGAATTCTTTTGAGGGCTTCGAGCACGGAAAGTTACGAAAAGTGAAGGGCAAGGGGCAAAACCCGCGTATTGTCAGCAGACAGGACTCGACCTCGAGGTCGTAGCCTAAGCCTAGAGTAGTTTGTCAGCAACCCGCATGTCAACAACTTTGGCCTGTTTTTAACTGCTGTAATACTTAAGTTAAGCGGCGATTGACCGGCGAAGTCGATTCTTTTCAGCCCCAGGTCGCTGGGAATCATAGCTGGAATTGAATCTCTCAAGCGAGCCCAAACCGTTCGTGCGATACTTTTGCCGACTTGAGGCGTGAGGAGGGCGTCTAAAGACTTGACCGCGCAGTTCGTTAGAGCGCGACATTGGACGCGGCGGATGCGGCCTCATGGCCGGACGCGAGCACGAACCAATTGGAAACGGCCACAAACGACGAGCAGATAGTGGAGCGAGCCTTGTCGGGAGACCCCGAGGCGTTCGGCGAGATCGTGCGTCAATGGGAGCGGCGGATTTTCGCGCTGGCCTTCGGCATGCTGGGCCGTGAAGAAGATGCGCGCGATGCGACGCAGGAAACTTTTCTCGCCGCGTTTCGCAATCTTCGTGGCTTTCGGGGCGACGCAAAGGTTTCGTCATGGCTCCATCGGATCGCCATCAATCAGTGCATCACCCGTCAGCGGCGAGCGAAAGTGCGTGGCGAAACGGCGCTGGAGGACGAAGCCGAAAAGAACGCCGCCGTGTTTGCTTTGCCGCTGGATGTCTCGCCGGCGCGCACGGCTGAAAAGATAGAACGTAGCGTCGCCGTTAGACGAGCGGTCAGTTCGCTGCCGCCGGATTTACGGCAGGTCGTGTTGATGAAGGAATTCGAGGAACTGACGTTTCAGCAAATTTCGGAAGCACTCGAGCTGCCACTGAGCACAGTGAAGAGCCGGCTGTACACGGCGCTACGGCAATTGCAAATGCGTCTGCAAAAATTCGGAGAGTAGGTCACGGAAGTGATCGAGAATCAGAGGTAGTTGAAATGGCAAACATTAACGAACGACCAGCGTGTCATCGAGCGGAAGACCTGGTCACATATCTTTACGGGGAAGCAAGTGAGCGCGACACTAGAGACTTTGCCAGCCACCTGCAGCAATGTGAAGCGTGCCGCAGCGAGCTGGGAATCTTCCAGCAGGTGCGCGATTCGATTCTCGTCTGGCGTAACGAGGCGCTCGGCGCATCGTTCAGCCCGGCGGCTGCGTCAGTCGAAACTCTCGATTCGCATCGCTTTATTCAGCACGAGCCAAAACTTACCGCTCTTGCCGCCTTGCGCGAATTCTTCAGTGTAGCGCCGCTCTGGCTGCGCGCCGCTACTGGGTTTGCTGCGTTGCTTCTTTGCGTGCTCGGCGGGCTGGGAATTTTGCGTTCGTGGAACCAGCCGACGCCGATTGCGAGAAATGACAACGACGCTAAATACAGTCAACAGCAACTTGATCAGGAGGTAAGAAAGCAGGTTGATCAAAGACTCGCTGAACTTGGCGGTCAGAAAACTTTGTCGCGCCCTGCGGAAAGTGTTACATCGGTCAAGCCGCAGGACACCCCAACTCAAGTTGCTGTTAATCGTCTCCAGCCGAAAAGCCCGCGCCCGCGCAGCCCGCGAGGATTGAGCCGACAAGAGCGAGAGCAGTTGGCCAAAGACTTGCGGCTGATTCCCCGTGACGAGGACGAGTTGCCTTTTGGATTGGCGGACGAGCCTAATCAGTAACTCAGGCTTCGAAGGCCCGAGATCAAGGACGGTGCAATTATGAATCGAGAAACAAAGATACGAAGCAGTCGCATTCTCTTCCCCGCGATCCTGCTACTGGCGATCGCAGGTGTACAAGTCAGTGCGCAAACCCCGACGACGCCGCAGAATCCGGCCGAGCAGGCCCAGACACAAATCCTGGTCGCGCCGTCCGGCCAGCTTCCGGACTTCGCGACGCTGAATCTCTCGCCCGATCAGATACAAAAGATTCGCGCAATCAACGCGGAGGTAAAGGACCAGCGACAGTCGGCGATTATGAAGCAGCGGCAGGCGCAACGGGCGTTGGCCGAGGCCGTGGAATCTGCCACTCCCAATGAAACTTTGATCGAGCAGCGTTCGCACGAACTGGCTGACGCACAGGCAGCCACGATCCGTCTGCGTTCCTTGACTGAAGCGCGGATCCTTCAGGTAATGACGCCGGAACAGCGGATCAAATTACGAGAGATGCGGCAGCGAAATCAGGCCCTTCGTCGCGAAGCCAATCAACAACAATTTCCCGGCAACGGACTGCGCCGTCGCCAAAGAGGGCAACAAGGGAATGCGAATCTGCCACCGCTGCGACCTAATCAACGGAAGCTCATGCGACAGGCGCCCAAGCGTTAACCACCGTTCTATTCAGACCTGAAAAGCCGGGCTCTAGGACATGGGTCCGGCTTTTTCGTGTCTGTCGAAACGTTCCCAGCCGCGATTCACCTTGACGTAAACGATTGGTTTTGCGCATCATAGGCCGCTCCATTGAAATTGGCTTGCACCGCGGTGATGCTTTCGAGCAGTCTTTTAAGCCACCCGATGCGCCCTGCCTGCTCGGGTCACTTATCCTGACAAGCAGCGGCGACCGTAGTCGGGGCAGGCTTCTTATCGTCGCCGAGTTTCGAATGAATATCGTCACGCGTCTTCTGCTTGAATTGCAGGAAATGTCCCTGCTTGCGGCCCGGGCCGCGAGTGGGCTCGTCCGAAAACCCCGTTACATTCCCGAGACCATCGCGCAAATGGACAGCATTGGCGTGGGCTCTTTGACGATTATTATTCTCACCGGTTTCTTCACCGGGGGCGTGCTGACTCTGCAAACGTATCAGACCCTCGCATCGTACGGTGCGACAGATCAGCTCGGTTACCTGGTGTCAATCTCACTTGTGCGGGAACTCGGTCCGGTACTATGTGCTTTGATGGTCACGGGTCGCGTGGTCTCCGCAATCTCAGCCGAGCTCGGCTCGATGGTAGTTTCCGAACAGGTAGACGCCATGCGCGCTTTGGGAACCGACCCCATCCGCAAGCTCGTGGCGCCCCGGTTGATAGCGCTGATTATTACTCTGCCGCTTTTGACCTTGATCGCCGATGTGATGGGAATTGCCGGAGGCTGGACCGTCTCGACCTTTCTCTTCGGCTTGCCTTCGTCGATGTTTCTCAACTCAGTGCGCGACGGCATCACGACCGACGATATTATCGGCGGAGTTATCAAACCGCTCTTCTTTGCGTTTTTGATGGGCACCGTTGCCTGCCATAAAGGTTTGAAGACAGAGGGCGGCACGGTCGGAGTGGGCCGTTCGACAACTTCCGCGGTGGTGACCGCTTCCATTATAGTAATCATTACCGACTTCTTCCTGGCGAAGGCGCTGCAGATTATCCTGGGCACAACCACATGATGACTCAGAGTTCAATTGACCGGACGGACACTGACGTAACGGACAACCGTGTCAGCGATCAGGCCGCCGAATCGACGTTCCGCGAAGTCGACGATTCCGAGCGCGCGATTCCGGCCATCGAGTTTCGCGACGTTACCATGATCTTCGACGAGCGCAAGATTCTGAACAATCTCAGCTTTAAGGTAATGAAGGGCGAGACAAAGATTATTCTCGGCGGCTCAGGCTGTGGCAAGTCAACGACCATCAAGCTGGTCCTGGGCCTGCTCAAACCTGACAGCGGCCAGATCCTGGTCGACGGCGAAGACATCACGAACTATGGCGAAGCCGAAATGATGAAGGTGCGCAAAAAGATCGGCATGATCTTTCAGGAAGGCGCATTGTTTGATTCGCTTTCCGTTTACGAGAATGTGGCCTTTAAGCTCCACGAACAGGGTGTGCCGGAAGAAGAAGTCGAAAGTGAAGTGCGGCGGATGCTTCGCTTCGTCAACCTCGAAGAAGCCATCGACAAGATGCCGGCCGAGCTTTCCGGCGGTATGCGGCGCCGCGTGGGCATCGCGCGCGCGCTGGTGGGCGATCCCAAGATCGTGATGTTCGACGAACCGACCGCCGGCCTGGACCCACCGACCGCGCGCACGATTTGCGAGCTGGCGATGAAGCTGCGCGATCTGGAAGATGTTTCGTCAATTTTCGTCACCCACGAGATGAACAACCTGGATTATCTCTGCTCGGAATACGCCGTAGTCGATGAAGCCGGCGAGGTCGTCTTTGAAAAAGAAGGCGAGAAGCTCTGCCTGATAAATAGCAAAGTTTTGATGATGCGCGATGGAGAGGTAATCTTCAGCGGCACTGACGAAACCCTGCGCAAAGCAGACGACAAATACATTCAGAAATTTTTGCGCGGACACTGACAGAAAGGAAAAGGGAAAAAGGAAAAATAAAAAGGAGATTAGCCGTTAGCCTCACGCCGGTTTTACCTTTTTACTTTTTACTTTTGCCTTGTTAACGCAATGCCAAAATCAACCAGGAATATCGGTTTAAGTGAGCTTCGCGTCGGCTTGCTGGTGCTGATCGCCATAGCCGTTTTGATTCTGCTAATCCTGAATGCCTCGGGCACCCTTAATCCTTTCTCCAGCCACATACACCTGCGGGCCCGGTTCGCCGACGCCAGCGGCCTGCGTGAAGGCTCGGAAGTACGGCTCGCGGGCGTGCGCATCGGTAAAGTGGATCGCATCAGACTGCTGAGTCCTTCCGAAGTCGGCACCGGACCCACTCCGCAAAAGGTTGAGGCGTTTCTGACTATCGACAGCAAGATCGACGGCGTGCCCGCCCAGGATCGGATCCGCACGGATTCAACCGCTCAACAGATGGCGCCGAGTATTTTGGGAAGCGAGATGATCGTCAACATTACGCCGGGCACTTCACTCGGTCAGCAAATTAAGGAAAACGATTTGCTGCCTTCGACCTCGGGCAGCTCGATTAGCGATCTGGCGACCAACGGCACGGAGCTGGCGCAGAAACTGAGTAAGCTCTCGGATCAACTTAACGAAGTCGTCAAGAATGTGCGCGACGGCAAAGGCACGGTTGGACGCCTGTTCAATGACGAAGCTCTCTACAACAATTTGAACGCAACGATTCGCGATGCCGAAGAATTAGCGACGCAGATTAAGAGCGGCAAAGGCTCTGCCGGTAGATTCATCTATGACGAGGCGCTCTACAACAACGCCAACGATATCTCTGCCAATCTCAGAAAACTCTCCGCTGATTTGGCGGCCGGTCGTGGCTCCGCCGGCAAGCTGCTGCAAAGCGACGAGATGTACAACAAGATCGCCCACATCGCCGATCGCGTAAACCACTCGATGGATCAGATCGATTCGATCGTGGCGGGAGTTAATTCGGGACAGGGCACCCTCGGCAAACTGGTTAAGGACGAAGCCATCTACAACGACGCGCGCACTGCCATCGCTCGCTTCAACACGACCGCCGCGCGGATTGATAACGTGGTGGCCGGAGCGCA
>JAWVEM010000486.1:0-3738 GCA_033856735.1 Blastocatellia bacterium | reverse complement strand
CATCTTGAACTAATCGCCACACAGCGCGGCGCCCGCGGTTATGAGCGCGGGTACATCGTCACTAATCCGAACTGCTCGACCATCGTGATTGCCATGGCTCTGGCGCCGTTGCATCGGAACTTCGGCGTTGAGTCGTGCATCGCAACTACGATGCAGGCGATTTCCGGCGCGGGCTATCCCGGCGTGGCTTCGCTGGATATTGCCGACAACGTTTTGCCGTACATCGGCGGTGAAGAGGAGAAGATCGAAACCGAGACTGTGAAGATCCTCGGCCGCGTCGACGGGGCGACGATTAAAATAGCGGAGATGAAGATCAGCGCGCAGTGCAACCGAGTGAATGTAATCGATGGGCACCTCGCAGCGATTAGGGTGAAGCTGGCGCGCACGGCTTCAATCGATCAGGTTCACGCGGCGCTCGGCTCTTTTGTGTCGCTGCCGCAGGAGTTGAAGCTGCATTCAGCGCCGGCTCGACCTATCATCGTGCGTGACGAGGTAGATCGTCCACAGCCGCGCTTGGATCGCGATGCCGGATTCGGAATGAGCGTTACAGTCGGCCGCATCGCGCGCGACAACGTACTCGATTATCGTTTTTTGGCGCTGGGTCACAACACGATCCGCGGCGCGGCGGGCGCGGCAATCTTGAATGCGGAGTTGCTGGTAGCGCGCGGGTATTTGTAATTTGGATTGGGGTAACTTGTTACCGCTTTTAAGACCGCGATTTGTCGCGGCCAACAGCCTACTCATGAATTGCGGCGACAAGTCGCCGGATACCAAAGCGCTGACAAGTCAGCGCACTCCAAATGCATCATGGCTTCAGTTGCTCTTATCTGCACTGCTAACAGGTGTCGCAGCGTGATGGCTCACGCGATCTTCATTGCCGAGGCCAGCAAACGATCTCTCGCAGTTGAAGTGTATTCTGCCGGGGTGTTTGATTTCTCAGACGCGCCGCCGTTGGCCGAGACTTCAACGACCTGCTTGCAACACGACACACCGCCTCCTAAGGAAGCGCCTACCTGGGTTCGTCACCTTCCGCTCGACTCGATCGATCGTTTCCTGGTGATGGAGCAGGATCACGCCGACGTGCTGACGAGCGAATACGGCATCTCACCCAAACGCATCAGCCTGCTCGGCACTTTTGACCCGCAGCGCAGGGGCGCCGAGATTGCCGATCCTTTCAGTCTTGGCAGCCTTGTTTATGAACGCTCTTACCAATTGATTCGTGACTGCATTATTGGTTATTTGGATACGACTGACGAATTGGGCGGACGCAGAATAGTCCGCGTAGCGGACGAATCGAAAATAGCCCAGCGATTCATCGCTGGGGACGGAGTGAGGTTCAGACCAAGTAGGCAAAGCGGACGGCAGAAATTGACGAGGGCAATCAACCCAAGTGGTTCTGTCGCCGTTTCACGGCCTTCTTCAATAAAACGCCTTACCCAGCACTAAAGTGCTGGGCTACTTTCATTCGTCCGCTTCGCGGACTCTACCGAGACCCACTCGCTAATCACCGCCTTCAACTCGTCCAGGTGATCGTCAAAGAAATGACCTGCGCCTTTGATGATTTTCAATTCCACCGGCGCTTTTAGTTTCGCGACTAATTCACGCAGGCGGTCGACGCCTCCGAACTCATCCCGATCACCCTGGACGAAAAGTATCGGTTTAAGACATCGTTCCAGAAAACTGAAGTCGTACTTATCTACCGGAGTGCCGATGCTGATTAGCCGCTTGGCGCGGTCGTCCGCTATGCCAACTTCCGTGCCTACGCGCGCGCCGAACGAAAAACCGCAAAGCGTGATCTCCTGACCGGGATAATTCGCCGCGAGATAAGCGAGCCCGGCCCGCGCATCGTCTCGCTCGCCTTGGCCTTCGTCGTGCTTACCCGTGCTTTGTCCCACGCCACGAAAGTTAAGGCGCAGCACGACCAAACCCGCATCGTTGAGCGCGGCGGCAGCGCGAAACACGACTTTGTTGTGCATCGTGCCGCCAAAGAGCGGATGCGGGTGCAGTACCAAGCCGGCCCCGCGAATCTCGCCGCGTGGCGCTTTCAAGATGGCTTCCAGTTGTCCGTGCGGCACTGGGATGAAAAGATTTCCTGCTGGATACATAAAGAGTATTTTCGATTGTCGATTTCCAGTCGGGCGTTGTCAAAGATGAGTGTCGGAAGCCCGACCGTTAGGGAGGGCAATTCTAATCGTGATGCACAGGCCCCGAGAGATGCCCTCCCTTACGGTCGGGCTCCTGACACGCTGGTTGCGCGCGGAATTGACTCGCGATTAGAAATAGGATTAGCTTTCGATCATCACGATGAACGAACCAGCGGCGGACAATCTCAAATCTCCCCTCAGCGATCTGTATCAGACTAACCGCGTCATCGCCGACACTGCCTCAGACGCGATCATTACCATCGACGATGGCAGCACGATGGTGTTCGTCAATCGCGCGGCCGAGAAAATCTTCGGCTATTCCCCCGCCGAACTCCTGGGACAATCTTTGACGATGCTGATGCCTGATTATCTCAGGCATGTGCATCGCGCCGGCCTGCAACGTTACATAGCCACCGGAGAGCGACATATCTCCTGGGAAGCCGTCCGCCTGCCGGGACTGCACAAGAGTGGCCAGGAGATCCCGCTGGAATTGTCTTTCGGCGAGTTCGTTGAAAACGGCCGGCACTTTTTTACCGGCATTGCCCGCGATATCAGCGAGCGACGCCGGCTCGAGCGGCGTCTCGACGCGCAACTTCAAGTCGCCCGCATCCTGGCGGCATCCGACTCAATGGCTGCGGCCGCGCCGGCGCTATTACAGGCGATTGGGGAAAGCGTCGGCTGGGAGATGGGCCAAATGTGGGGCGTAGATCGCACGGCCGATGTGTTGCGCTATCTGGCAGTTTGGCATCTGCCTTCAGTCGCATTCTCCGAGTTAGAAGAGGCGAGCCGGAGCCGCACCTTTAACCGCGGGACCGGCCTGCCTGGGCGGATTTGGGCCGCGGGAACCTCGGAATGGATTGCCGATATCGCGGATGACCAGAACCTGCCGCGCGGGCCGCTGGCGATCAGGGCCGGCTTACGTTCGGCTTTTGGTTTGCCCATTATGGTCGATCAGGAAGTTTCCGGAGTGATGGAATTTTTCAGCTCGCAGAACCAGGTTCCCGATCAATCGCTGCTGGCGATCATGGATATTATCGGCCAGCAGATCGGCAACTTCGTCGAGCGCAAACGCGCCGACGACGAGCGCGCCGTCATTTACGATCGCGAGCAACGAGCCCGGCTTGAAATCCAAACCGCCATCGATCGCATGAAGCAGGTCCAATCCGTTACCGATGTCGCGCTCGCTCATCTATCGATGGACGAGTTGCTGGCCGAACTTCTCACTCGGGTGCGGGAATCAATGAATGTGGACACCGTCGCGATTTTGTTGCTGGAACCTGAAGGCGATGAGTTATTGGCGTGGGCGGCCAAGGGACTGGAAGAAGAAGTCGAACGCGGGGTGCGCATCCCGGTGGGGTCAGGATTTGCCGGCAAAGTATCGGCCTCTAAGAAACCCGTGATAATCGACGACATCGAAAACTCAGACGTTCTAAATCCGCTCTTACGAGAGAAAGGAATTCGATCTCTGTTGGGCGTGCCTTTGCTGGTGGAGGGCCGAGTCATCGGAGTAATGCATACCGGTAAATTTTCGCGCTACAAGTTCACTGAAGACGATACACGCCTGCTGCAACTGGTTGCCGATCGCGTCGCCTTG
>JAWVEM010000485.1:0-3747 GCA_033856735.1 Blastocatellia bacterium | reverse complement strand
GCAGCGGTGGATAGGCTTGCTTGTGCTGTATGACATGACCGCACTCGTGTGCTGCAACACCTAGGGCGGCGGCTGAGGTCCCACGAAAATTGTCCCGCGACAGGACCAGCCGTTTCCGTGCCGGGTCATAATGATCCCCCAACGCCTCATCGTGTTCCACGATCTCCACGTTGGAAATCCCCTCTTGTCGAAGAATTGTCGCAGCGGTCTCGGCGCCAGTTAATCCAGAACTTGCCGGTAACTCGCTGAATTTGCCATACACCTGCCGGACTCGCCTAGATGCCCACAACGGCAACACCATCGTCCCGACAAAAAGTAGTATTGCGTATAAACTCATAGCTATAGCTCCAATAGATGCGGCAAAGTAGCCAACCTTTGCGTCTTCCACCAATACGAATAATGGAAGATATTCTTCGTTTTCATCTAACCACCGTAAGACACGAAACCATCGGTTTGGTGGTTTCACTTTCTTTGGTCATGACACAATCTTCAGTGTGCCTAATTGCTTTTCCCAATACGAAGAATCGAATAAAGTATTCCAATAAAGCTAATGAGACCAAACGCCCTTAACTACCATCATCTGCTCTATTTTTGGGCCGTCGCCAAGGAAGGCAGCCTGCGATTAGCCAGTGAAGTGCTGCACGTGTCGCAGCCGAGTATCAGCGCGCAACTCAAGCAACTCGAAGAATCTTTGGGGGCACCTCTTTTCACGCGTACCACTCGGAGGTTAATCCTGACGGATACTGGACCGACGGATCTGGAGTACGCCGAAGAAATCTATTCGTTGGGCCGCGAGCTTTTGACCGCAGTTCGCCAGGAGCCAGGGGAACGTCCCCTTCGGTTGCACGTCGGTGTTGCCGATTCGGTTCCAAAAATAATTGTACGCCAGCACCTTACCCCGGTCTTCGAACTTCGCCGATTAGTGCGCGTGATTTGTCGAGAAGGTTCGCTAGAAGAACTCATCACGCAGCTGGCCGGTCACAAGCTGGATGTCGTCCTGGCGGACGAACCATCCACGAGCGCTTTACGCGTGAGAACGTTCAACCAACGCCTCAGCACCTCGGCGGTAGTGCTTTGCGCTGCTCCAGTCCTGGCTAAGCGCCTAGCGAAAAATTTTCCCCGCTCCTTAGACGGCGCACCCGCCATACTCCCTGTCGGCGAGATGACCCTGCGTCGCCAGCTCGAACACTGGTTTGAATCGCACCATGTTCGACCTCGTGTTGTTGCCGAGGTGGAAGACACAGCGCTATTAACAGATCTGGGAGCCCAAGGTCTCGGATTCATCCCGGTCTATTCCGCGGTGTTGAATGAAATCGCCCGTCTCTCCCGCTTTCAGACGCTCGGAATCGCCAAGGGTCTGAGAATGGAAGTATTCGCGATTACCGCCCAACGCCGACTTCAACACCCCCGGCGTCGTAGCGATGACAGCGCGGCCTGAATGAGCCTCGGGCGCTCTCCTGTTGCTGCAATAAAACCCACGAATTGAACGGCACGAAGCACCAGGACGCCGCGATCGGTCAGTCGCCAGGTCACTGTCGGCCGGCTCATTTGAAGCGATCGGATCATCCAACGCGCGTAACGAACATAACTGTGCGGCGCGTAGCGGAAGTTTCGTACGCGACTAGCATGTCACTCTGTTAGCGAATCGATAATTGCCCACACCTATTAGCTTTTTTCTAATTTCTCCTTCCATTCTTCATATTGGAAGAAAAGACACGTTTTGGGCTACGATCCTTTGTGGAACCGAAAGCAGCTTCCGCTGAACTAAGCCCGAAAACCTAGTTCATGAAAAAACTCCTGATTTACCTAAGCGTCATCGGCGTCTCATTGACGATTCTTCCGATCCAGGCTGAAGCCGGATCGTGGCACAAAAAGAAGGATCGTTTCTGGGCGCGCCATCATGGTTATTCCGGGCGCGAACACTATCGGTATTATCGCCCGTACTATTATTCGAGATATCAGCGTTACTATGGATACCAGCGTACCCATACTGGTATTACGCAACGGCTTTTTCGCAAAATCGTTGATTCGAGAGTCGGAACCACAGTTGGTCGCAGACAGCGAAGCAGTCTGGATAAGGGCTAGCAGCGAATCCGAAAATTAAACATTGCCAGCCACGAGCTTGTCTCATTTTTAGATTCGAAGGTGCGTGATGAGTGTTGACGCGCACCTCATTGAGCATCGTTTCCTCGGTTCCGTGACTTCGCTGATCCATCTGGATCAGAAGAGGTTTCCATTTTCGATACCGCTCGATTGGTCCTGCCGTCTGAGCGGTCATCGAATGATATTCGGCCGCAGAAGGGGTTGTGTGCTAGCGGTCTTGATCTGCTTAATCTTAACGTGGCCGCTAGTCGCACTCAGCCAAGAAATCGATGAAGGCGAGTTTTCTCGGAAAATGCTAGGTTACAAACTTCAGCTCTTGAAGAACCAGTTTGAGCAAACTGAAATGAGGCTTTTAAGTCAGAGTGTGGCTGGAACAACGCTCAAGAAACTGGAGCGCGTTTACAGCGAGATAAAACGTCTGGAAGCAGAATTTCGGTGTGGGAGATATTACCCTGATCTGCTCGATGAACAGATCGTCATTATTCGCGAAGAACTTCGGCTAATCCCTGCGGATCCGGTCGAGACAGGGTCAACGTCACAGCCAGCCTCTCTTTAGCTGGGAATCAAACCGGTATTAGCTCGGCGCAAGCTCAGTTGGTTGACAGCCATCGAAGCTATAGTGACGGTCTAGGCGCGTCAGAATCCTTCGCTTCAGAATCTCTGTCAGGATAGTCGCTTTGTTGGTGCTTGGCGGCTATTCACAGAAGGTCTTCGGGCAATGCTCGTTTCATTCAGTTTGAACAACAAGCCGCGAGAGTTTTTGATCTGCGCGAGTTTTTTGAACGAAGCGTTTAAGGCGCTCAAGCGTTCGCTTGCTGAGATATCTGCGCAGCGGCGGCATTGCCTTCGCCACGGAGCTTTATCTCCTAGGTGGCGAAGCAAAGGGCGAGGATGGTCCCTTCGGCCGGAAGAGTGTCAGTGTCAGCGTGAGAAAATTTTTCGAGTGCCGAATCTCCGAAAATACTGACACTGACACTCCTGATCGTTCCTCATTCTCCGGGCAGCTTTTCCTCTCGGCCCGGCTGCGACCTGCCTAAGTAGCAAAACAGGGCGGAGTCGGCGGAGAGTAGTAGGGTGCTAGGTTTGCCCAGGAATTGTTCATAGGTCTGCAAGCTGCGCACGAAGCTGTAGAACTCGCTAACTAAGGTCCCAGGCGCGCACGGTGGGCGAAGTTCAGGTGCACGATGCGGATGCGTCATCCGAGCCCGGCTGCTCGCGCGATCAGGAACAACCCTGCCCCGACGACGACGGCTCCGATGGCTCGCGCGACGCGCTCACCGGCCGGTGCGAGACGTTCGACGGTGATGGCTGCCGTCACGACAGCCATCACGCGAAGGTCCATGACCCCGGTGACCAGGAGGATCGCCGTCAAACCGAAAGAGCTGTGGCTGCAGTGGAGGCCGAGTCGTAGGCCGTGGCGCCAGGCCGTGCCGGCGTCGGTCGGCAGCGTACGGCCGCGCCCGGGCGCCTCCCGGCAGCAGGCAAGGTGATGTGCCTTCCACGCGGTGAACTGGAGCGCGCCCGCGATCAGGACAACCACACCGACCGCGATCAAAGCGAGGCGCGCCAGCGCCGGCAGCTGCATCTCGATCGCCGCCAGCGCGGCGCCCAGCGGAAAGACGGCCATTCCGAACACGGTCCACA
>JAWVEM010000484.1:0-4171 GCA_033856735.1 Blastocatellia bacterium | reverse complement strand
TCACGGTTGCGTTCACCGAAGGAGTTGGCCATGGGCGGGCGTTGGCGGCCGAAGCGGCCAAACAGGGAACGAAACTGATTATTGCCTGTGGTGGTGACGGCACGATCTCAGAGGTAGCGAACGGCATCCTCGAGTCGAACAGGGAAACTGAGTTGGGAATTCTGCCAGGCGGCACCGGCAGTGATTTCCGTCGCTCCCTGCGCATGCCCACGAACACGGCCGCCGCCGCGCGCGCCCTGCGCGACGGTCGCACTCGCTTAATCGACGTGGCCCGAGTCACGTTCGTAAACGACAGCGGAGAGCGCGAGCCGCGTTACTTTGTGAACGTGGCCAGCTTTGGCATGAGCCCTGCCGTGCTCAGCCGCACCGCGAGCGGTGAATCCAGGAAATGGATTCCAGCTTTTGCGCCGCGCAAGCTCGGCAGCAAACTTTCTTATGCGGCGGCCACGGTGCAAACGACTCTCGCCGCCTCACCGATCGAAGTTCATATCCAGTTGGACGAAGAGCCGGAGCGTCGCCTGCGGGTGGCCGAGTTCTGCGTGGCTAACGCGCGCTACTACGGCGGGGCGATGAAGATCGCGCCCGACGCCAAACTGGATGACGGCTGGCTTGACGTAGTTAGCATTGGAGACGCCAGCGCGTTTCGGATTCTCAGCAATGCGCCCCGGCTTTATTTCGGTATCCATCTGCGCATGGATGAAGTGAACCATGCGCTGGCCAAACAGATCGTCGCTCGGCCCGTCAATAAGAATGAAGAAGTAGCGATCGAATTGGACGGGGAAGTCGTGGGACGTTTGCCGGCGACGTTTCAGATCGTCCCGTTGGCGTTACGGGTGCGCTGTCCGTAAGGAGTCAGCAATGGCAAAGCAAAGTCGAAAGTCCAAAGCAAGTTGGCGGCAGTATGAGCGGAGATACGACCAGCTTGCCCCGCGGTCGGTATTTATCCAGCGCCTGATTGCCGCGTTGGCTGTGGGCGTGGGTTTGATCGCGGTGGCACTGATGATTGGCATCGCCGGCTATCACTTCATCGCCGGATTTGATTGGGTAGCTTCGCTGCTGGAAGCATCGATGATCCTCGGCGGCATGGGCCCGATCAAAGAATTGCCGAATGAGTCTGCGAAGATCTTTGCGTCAGTCTATGCGCTCTTTAGCGGCCTGATCTTTATCGGGCTAATGGGCATTGTGCTTGCGCCGGTTGCGCATCGCATCATGCACAAGTTTCATGTCGACGAGAAGGATGTTAAGTAACGCCATCAGATCTTGTTCTTCTTTGCGCCTTCCGTCTGGACTTCGCGCCTTTGCGTGAAATAAACGGTCACAGTTTCACGCAAAGGCGCGAAGAGAAACCGAAAGGCGCAAAGACCAATCGTCCGCTACGATCTAGTTTAAGGAGCTACCTCATGTCAGAACTAAACACCTTGGAAGAAAACAAAGCTTTGCTTCGCCGCTGGTTCAAAGAAGTCTGGAACAAAGGCCGCGCCGACGCGATTCCTGAACTGTTGGCCGAGGACGGCATCGCCCATGGCTTATCGGAAGATGCATCGCAGCCTTTGCGCGGCCCCGCGGGCTTCCTGCCCTTCCATGCACAGTTCCGCGAAGCCTTTCCCAACATCGAAGTTGTCGTCGAAGATCAGATTGCTGAAGGCGATCTGGTAGCCACGCGCTGCAGCGTACGCGGCAAACACGCGGGCGACAGTTTGGGATTCAAAGCAACGCAGGCCCCGGTCGAGTTCACCGGCATGGTCATCACACGGATCAAAGACGGCAAGATCGTGGAGGCTTGGAACAACTTCGATTTTATGAAGATGTATAAGCAGTTGGGCGCGATTTAGGTTTCCATGACGCCCCTAAGAGAGGTGAAATCTCTACACAAAGACTTTTTGGACCACGACAACCTTCACGCATTTTATAAGGCTCGTGAGGCCGGTCAATATCTCATCATTGTTCGCAATGAGTCCGATGGGGGATATACCAATCAACTGAAAATTTCTTAGGCTGATTGAAAAACTCGCTTCACGGGGCTATTATCACTTTGCCATACTTTGACCTAATGAATGCGGAAGATCTCAACGACATTGTCCAATCCGACCCTGAAATTATGGGTGGTACTCCCGTATTCGTGGGTACGCGAGTTCCACTGCAAAATCTGATTGACTACCTCGAAGGCGGGGAATCAGTGGATGAATTCCTCGAAGCGTTTCCTGCTGTAAAGCGCAAACAGGTCGTTGCCGTCATTGAGGCCGGTAAGCTAAAGATGCTTGAGACCGTCTAATCTTCTCCCATAAATGCGCATTTTAATTGACGAGTGTCTCGATTGACGGCTTTGCCGATCTCTAATTGGGCACGACTGCGCTTCAGTACAAAAGATGGGCTGGAGTGGTTTGACGAATGGCGCCTTGTTGGTGAAAGCGGAAACGGAGTTCGAGGTGTTTCTTACGGGAGACCGGAATCTGACATTTCAACAAAAGACCTCTCGCTTCGATATCGCGATTGTCGTACTTCACGCGAAGAGCATCCAGTTGCGTCATACACTTCCGCTAATGCCCAAGGTTCTTGCTTTGCTGCCTACGCTCAGGTCTGGCCAAGTTGTCAACGTCCCGGGCTGACTCCACATCACTACCACTTCCCGCCCAGGAAATTCTCTTTCACATAACGCACCGTATCATTCAGTGTATCGCCGGGATCGCGGGGGGTGAAGCCGAGTTCGCGCCGGGCTTTGCCATGATTGAAGTACCAGAAGTATTCGGCCATCTCTACCGTGTCGGCTTCGATTGGCGAAGTGAAATTCCATTGGCGGAACAGGGAGTCAATCACGTGCGCTCCGGCGATCGCGAATTTTGAGGGTAAGGCGAGACGTGGGGACGCGACCTTTGTTAGCCGCTCCAGGCGGTCGAACAGTTTCACAAAGGTCCAATTCACCGCGCCCAGCAAATAGCGTTCGCCGTGCCGGCCCTTCTGCATCGCCGCCTGAAACGCTCTGGCGGTATCGCGCACGTCGACAAAATTCAGGCCGCCATTGGGCACTGCGCTGATCTTGCGCGCCATGAAATCCAGAACAACTTTCGTCGAGCTAAGCCGGTCATCGCCAGGACCCAGCAGCAGGCTGGGATTCATGATCACCAGTCGCAGGCCCTTGCCGCTGAATCGTTCCAGCGCTGCCATCTCCTGATAGGCCTTGCTGGCGTAGTAAGGCCAGCGCGCAATGATGTCCAAAGGCGGCGGATACTTCTCGTCGGGCACGACGTAGCCTTTCTCGGTCACTGCGATGGTTCCGCTGCTGGAAGCCAGCACGATCGTTTTCACTCCCGCTTTGCGGGCGGCGTCGCATAACAGGCGCGTGCCGTCGACGTGCAGCTTGTACATCTCTCGCGACTCGTCTTTTTCGCGAGAGACTTTGCCGGCGAGATGATAAATCTCGGTGACGCCGTCGCAGGCGCGGGCCACGTCTTCATCGTTGGTTACTGAACCTTCGACTGTGTCGACACCCAGCCCGGTCAGCCACTCGGGAATCGAGGTGGCCATGACGCGAATGTCCCGGGTGCCGGCTTCGACCAGTTGGCGCACCAGATGCGCGCCGAGAAAACCGGTGCCACCGGTAATCAAAGTTGTCGGTGGAACTTTCTTGACGATGGCTGCGTGCTTTTTCGTGCTTTTCCTGGGCACGATTTGCGCGATGCGTTTTTTCGGCGGTGTCTTAGGCATCTTTGAGTATTATCCGCAGATTACGCAGATTTCGCAGAAACGAAATTGATTGAACATAGGCGCGGTTGATTACGCTTCATTCCAGCAATTGCCATGGGAACTGGGTTTTTCTAAATCCCCATCGGCGAAATTTGCGTAATCTGCGGATGACTACGCTTCTGCGGTCGCAAATTCTGAGTCGCCGCCTTCCAGGCGCGCGCTGCGGCGTTCGGCTTTCCATTGCGCCCGCAACGCCTTCGCATCGAACTTTACGTTCGTGCGATCGCGCAGGTTGACGATATCATGACGCACGCGCGCGGCTATTAATCTATAAGCTTCCGCGCGGGCCAAACCGTGCGTCATCTCTTCAAGTTCTTCGGCGGAGAGGAAGCGGCCGATACGCGCGCCCACGTCGCGGCTCTTCAAGATCGTCGATCCCTTCGGAAAGGCCGCGTAGGTTCCGTCAAGGTAAATCGGCAGAATCCCGACG
>JAWVEM010000483.1:0-4204 GCA_033856735.1 Blastocatellia bacterium | reverse complement strand
GAAATCAGAAGGCGCAAAGCCAAATTATTACTGTTGCCCGCTCGCCCTCCGATAACTTTTCCTTTAATCTTCTGACGTGGAAAAATTTCGTATTCGCGGCGGCAACGCCATCAAAGGCCGCGTCTCGATCAGCGGCGCAAAGAACTCTGCCCTGCCCTGCATGGCGGCGGCGATTCTTACGCCTGAGACGATTACTCTGCACAACATTCCTTACGTTCGCGACATCATCACTCAGCGGCGTCTACTCGAAGACATCGGGGCGCACGTACTAACGCCCGAGCTTCGCACGCACAAAATATCAGCCGCCAATATCGAGATCATGGCCGCGCCTTATGAACTGGTTAAGACCATGCGGGCGTCGGTGCTGGTGCTGGGCCCTCTGCTCGCGCGTTTCGGTAGGGCGCGAGTTTCGCTGCCGGGCGGCTGCGCCATTGGCGCGCGCCCCATCGACCTGCACCTGGCGGGCTTTACCAAGCTGGGCGCGAAAGTATTTCTCGAGGCGGGCGACGTCGTGGCCCGTGCGCCGCAAGGCGGATTGGTGGGCGCGGAAGTTCGCTTCGACAAGGTCTCCGTAACCGGCACTGAAAATTTGATAATGGCGGCGACTCTTGCGCGCGGAACTACAACGATTCACAACGCGGCCCGCGAACCAGAGATCAACGATCTGGCGGAACTCTTGAACAAGATGGGCGCGCGCGTGCGCGGCGCGGGCACGCCTACGATTCAGATCGAAGGAGTCGAGGCACTGGGTGGCGCCGAGCACACAATCATTCCCGATCGAATTGAAACCGGAACCTTCATTGTTGCCGCCGCGATCACCAAAGGAGAACTGGAAATCAGGGATTGTAATCCCGAGCACTGTAATCGCATCATTTCCAGCCTGCGGGAAGTAGGTGTCGAGATTGAAGAGATCAACCAGCGCACTCTGCATGTTCGCTGCGGCCCGCGGGGAATAAAAGCCGGCGACCTAAGCACTGCGCCCTATCCGGGCTTCCCGACGGACATGCAGGCCCAATACATGACCCTCATGACTCAAGCCAACGGGCGCTCGCTGATCACCGAAACTATTTTCGAGAACCGGTTTATGCATGCCTCGGAACTCCAGCGAATGGGGGCGCGAATTCAGATCAGTCACGACCAGGCGACTGTCGATGGTCCCAGCAGACTCATCGGCGCGCGCGTGCAGGCTTCCGATTTGAGGGCCTCGGCCTCGCTGGTGTTGGCGGGTCTGGTGGCGGAGGGCGAGACTTTGATCGATCGCGTATATCACATCGATCGCGGCTACGAAAAGATCGAAACCAAGCTGAAAAAAGTTGGGGCTGATATTGAACGGCTGCGTGAATCGGTCACCTCCCCACTGCCATCTGAGGAAGAAGATGCCGCCGCGTGAACCGCAAGGCGTTAATTCGGTTTAGAGTTCAACCTTTATATTGCAGGCAAGTCGGACCAGCTAAAGCTTGAACCCTAAACTATGGTGGCGTGACTGGACGGAAGAAAAGTCTGTGGTATTATCTGCCCATGAATGAGACCGATTGCCTTTTTTGTAAGATTCTAGCGGGCACCGCAGCGGCCGACGTGATTTATCAAGACAATCGTTGCGTCGTCATTCGCGACACGAATCCGCAGGCGCCCACGCACTTACTCGTAATTCCCCGCGAACACATGGAATCCCTCGATGACGCGTCACAGAAGGATGAATCCCTGCTTGGTCACTTGCTGCGCATCTCAGCGCGGGTGGCGTATGAGCACGGACTGTCCGAGAGTGGCGGGTACCGCACCGTCATTAATACCGGGAGCGGCGCAGGCCAGTCAGTTTTCCACCTTCACGTTCACGTGCTGGGCGGCCGAGAGCTGACCTGGCCTCCAGGTTAACGCCACAGATTCTGAGACGCATCAGCCAAAAGAAAACGCGCGCCGGCTTCCCGACGCGCGCATTTCTGTTGCGTGATACCAAGGATCATTCGCGAGCGTTACGACGCCCAGGAGGAACTTCGGTCAACCGCACCGGAACGCTCGTGCGACGACCCTGTCTAAATACCTCCACGTTTAC
This sequence comes from Blastocatellia bacterium, assembly GCA_033856735.1. Taxonomy (GTDB): domain Bacteria; phylum Acidobacteriota; class Blastocatellia; order Pyrinomonadales; family Pyrinomonadaceae; genus UBA11740. Next base: position 2,154 of record JAWVEM010000483.1, on the reverse strand, counting down.
CGTCTGACCAAGACTATGCTTGTCGAGGACGCGGAAAAGATCGTCATTGTTGGCGACCTTCTCGCCGTCAATGCCAACGATAATGTCGCCGAGCTCGAGGTCTCCCTCTTCAGTTCGAACCACGCCGCGAAGACCGGCGTTGGACGCGGCGCCTCCAGGCGTGACACTCACTATTAGCACTCCAGACGAAACCGGCAGACGAACCTGGCTCGACAAAGACTCGACATCACGCTGAGCAATACCCAGATTGGGACGGCGGATTAAGCCATCTCGAATAAGCTGGGGCACAACCCGTTTGGCGATATTCACCGGAATCGCAAAGCCCACTCCCGCCGACGCGCCCGTCGGCGATTCGATCTGCGAGTTGATTCCGATCATCCGTCCATGCGAATCCAATAGAGGCCCGCCAGAGTTTCCCGGGTTGATCGATGCATCGGTTTGGATAGCGCCTTCAATTTGTCGTCCATTCTCGGCGCGAATGGGCCGCTGCAAACCGCTGATGACTCCGGTCGTCAGCGTGCGATCGAGACCAAAAGGATTTCCGATAGCCAGGACTTTCTGCCCTACGATCAGTCTGTCAGAGTCCCCCAATGGCACCATCGTCAGAGGTTCTTTTGGTGTTTCCAATAATCTAATAACTGCCAGGTCGGTATCCGGATCACGACCAACGACTCTGGCTGGATAGGCCTTCCCGCTGCCAAAGCTCACGGTAAGTTTGTCGGCGCCGGCGATTACGTGAAAGTTGGTAAGGATGTCTCCTTGCTCATCAATGACCGACCCTGAGCCTGCTCCTTCGACTGGCCGCGAAAACAAACCATAGAAATCGCGGACGGCCATGGACTGGATGTAGACGACGCCGGGCGAGGACGCCTTGTAAACTTCAATGTTGTTCTGCTCGTCGGTAGCCAGGGACGGATCGGTGATGTTTGCCGGCGTCGCGATGGAAGCCGAAGTGTACGGCTGAAAACGTCCGGATAACTGCTGAAATCCCAGGACCGCAACAGCGGCAAAGAGCGATGAGACCAGGGCAAGAACCAGAATCTGACGGCCTGAAAGTCTATACATGTATTAATTCTCCTTACAATCAAGAACGCGTTGACTGAGATGCGCCGGCCTTAGTCTACGGTTGTGCTGCCAGTCTTTGCAAAACGCGCGAGCAAGGTACAGGTTCCCGGAACCCGAATAAAAGTTTATTGATTTTGAAACTGAAGAAGGGACGCGAGGGCTTGGCTGTAGCTCAGGAGAAAAGACTGATCAGCGCGTAAGGCGCGTTGGTAACATAGGTGATCATCGCCAGCGGTTCAGACCACCCCAGAGCTGACATGCCGGTTGCAGCATGTGCCAACATCAACCCGGCATAGATGGCCAGCACCAACTGCATTCCTCGACGCGCCAAAGGTAGATGTGAACAACGATAGAGGGTATAGGCCGCGAACGCTCCGACCGCCAATTTGACCAACAGGAAGGGACCGTCACCAAAATTGATCAGTTGATTCATCAGGCCATTGCCTTCGCTGGCAATGTTTGAATGAACCCAGAAGAGAGTGAGTTGCGCGTCGATCCAATTCAACGCAAAGAGAATAAGGCTTTTCGCTAGAGCGCCCATATTTTTTTAAGAAATGCTTTCTCCTTTGCGTCTAAAATTGTTAAACCTCTGGCCTTCGGAACTGCGAAACCTCCGAACCCTTGGGCCCGGAGGTTCCGCGTCCGTACGGGAAGAAACGAGACTCGCTTCGTGCTAGCCAAAGTAAAGTCTCAATCGGTGTCTTCTTCCGGCGAACGGCGAACGCGGGCGCGAATTTACAACTCCGAACGTCTGCGAGCAGACATTGCGGTAATCTTCGCTAACCGGCCTCTTACGTTTCGATGTAAAGCGTAATATAGAATGGACGAAGTGATCAAGAAGCCAACGAATCCTTCGATTGAAGAGGCAATCAAGGAAGGAGCGCAACGGTTGCGCGAAGGCGGCGTTGCAGAGTGGCGGCGCGACGCGGGTTCGCTATTGGCCCACGCGTTCGGTCGAGATCGAACTTTCATTATTGCGCACGCCGGCGACGCGCTAAACGAAGAACAGTTTGAGACCTATCAATCTCTGATTGAGCGCCGCGCCGGCGGCGAGCCTCTGCAATACATCACCGGCAATCAGCAATTCTT
>JAWVEM010000482.1:0-7293 GCA_033856735.1 Blastocatellia bacterium | reverse complement strand
CCTGCTGAGACAACTCACTGACCGCGCCAGTCGCGCGGGTGTCGTCATCAACACGATGGATATTCGCGGGTTAAAGGCCAGCCGCGGCGTGTCGTTGTTCACCGATCCCGGAAACGAGGCAACCAGTGCGCTCTTCGGCGGGGCAAATGGCGGTTCGACCTTCGGACGCGCGCCGAATATGTCACAGTTCGACAATCTCGCACTGGACGCATTAAGCGGGCATCTCGGCCTCGAAACCCTGGCGGCAGCGACCGGCGGAGTCTCGGTTCTTAACACAAACACTTTCAATGAAGGTCTCAATCGAATATTAAGCAGGAGTAGCTATTACCTGCTTGCCTACGCCCCCACTGAGTCATTCGACAGCAAATTTCACAAGGTGGAAATTAGAGTCGACCGGCCCGGGGTAAAGGTTTATACGCGCGCCGGCTATATAGCCAAAGCGGATGAACCTACGGCGCAGCCGAAGACCAAAGAAGAAGCCATCCTTAAAGCGGTGATGTCACCGCTGGCCAAGCGCGACATTGATCTGAGCGGGCTGCTGCAGTACCGCTTCCTGCCGGACAATCGCGCCGACATCGACATCAATGTCCTGATAGACGCCAACCAACTCACCTTCAAGCAAGAAGCTGACAGTAAGTACCACGGAGCGTTTGACGTGGTCGGTTTTCTCGTGAACACCGTGGGAAAGGCGCAGGGCGGATTTAGTCAGACCGTAAACATAAGTCTTTCACCCGACGATCATAAGCGGGCCTTAACTTATGGGATTAGTTATGCCGGCCATGCAGTTCTGGGTCCCGGCCCATACCAATTGCGCGCTGTAGTGCGCGACGCGGACTCGGGGCGCCTGGGATCGATGTCGCAATTTCTCGAGGTCCCCGATCTTACCAGGAAGCGTCTCACGGTGAGCAGCCTCTTCCTTTACGCCGTCGATCCCGCACTAGGCAACAAGGCCAAACCAGAACCCCTCACGGGCCTGCGACAGCTCTCGCGTAGACAGGACTTGCGGTATGCAGCAATCATTTACAATCCCAAGGTCAGTGACGGCAAGACACAGTTACAGTCTCACATTATTATCAGTCGGGGCAGCAAGATCCTGTTTCAGGAACCGGATCGACCAGTGACCGATGCAGTTCAGAACGGTCAGCTGCCAAAGATCGGTCAATTCGGACTGGGCAAAGCACAGCCGGGACGCCTACTCCTGACGCTTGTCGTGACGGACCCACAAGCCGACAAGCAGTCTCGAACTGTGGTCCGAACAATCGACTTTACACTGGTCGAGTAATCTCGACGGTCCGCCGTGCCCAAAAAAATAGGGAGAGCCGTTCCTGGCTCTCCCTTAAAAAACAAATACAGTTTTGTCTTTGCTTAGAAGCTCAGACGTACGCCGACCTGAACTACGCGGCGGGAATAAGTGATGTCCTTGTTTTCTGCGAACCGCGATTGCGGCACCCCGGCGTCATCCGTAAAGAAGTCCGGCAGATAACCGTTCCCGTTTACGCCGTAACCGGGGTTTGGATGGTTCAACACGTTGTAAGCCTCGGCCCGCAGTTGGAGCTGGATGTTCTCGTGTATCTTAACGTTCTTGAACAGTCCCATATTCAACTGGTTGAGCTTTGGCCCGCGCAAGGAATTTCGGGTAGCGTCGCCGAATGGTGTACCAAATATTCTAGCCGAGTTGGGAAGGTTCAAAATGAAATGAACATCCTTCGGCGAAACCGTTACGATATCCCCGGTGGAGTTCAGAGCATTCAGCGAGTAAAAGCCGTTCGGATTAGTAAAGCCGGTTCCGAAGAAGACATCGGCATCGACCTGACTGATACCAACAAGCCTCTTATCGGCGTTTGCATTCCCTATGAACGGACGGTCGCCTGAGGTCAGATAGGTGTTGCCCAGGCCCAGAAGACCGTTGAAAAACTGACCCGGGGTATAGGGCTCACCACTGGTCAGTACATAAACCCCATTAACTTGCCAGCCGCCGAGCAAGTGGCCGACGAAACCATGCTGTTCCTTGTAAAAAGGAACGTCGTAAATGAAATTCGCACTGAAGGCGTGTGGCCGATCGATATTCGACAGGGCCCTTTCGCACTTGTTGATGCAAAACGGATTCTGCGCATTGGACGATGCGATATCGAACGCGAAGATTTCGCTCGCGTTATCGATCGTCTTACTAAAAGTATAGGAAGAGCCCAACGACAAGGAGTTCTTCATCAGACGCGCGTTGTAACGCGCTTGCATCGAGTGGTAAATCGAACTGCCAGAGTTGGCGCGTTCGGTAATACCGGCCTGTCGCTTGATTCGGCCGTTACAAGTGCTTTCGTTTACGAACGGGGTTGCCGGATCGTTCACGCAAACCTGCGGAACAACTCCCGGCGGAAGGAACTGTTTGAAGGACGGCATGTCGATTCCTTCGCCGAACCAGTTCGGAAGACCGTTATACAACGGGCCGACGAAGAAATTATCATTAATGTTCTGAAACAGACCCACGCCGTGGTTTCCCACGTAGCGGACTTCGGCTACCTGGTTACGCCCAAACTGATGCTGGATACCGAGCGAAAACTGCTCTGAGTAGGGCGCACGGAAGTTAGGCGCTACGGTATTCTGGGTCAGGTAAAGTGGGTTCAAACTACCCAATGGCAGCACTCCTGAGGTTGATGCCAGACTTCTCACAGTGGTTCCGAATGGCGAGGCCGGCAATGGAAGGGGAGAAGTAACCGCTGACGCCAACGCGTTTCCGGTCGAAAGGGCAATGGCCGCGGCGAAGGGCGCCGTGTTTTGCACGTTCAGCAGGATGTTGTAGAACGCCGCATCATAAGCAATTGAGAAACCGCCGCGAATCACCGTACTGTCAGTGCCGGCCAATTTGTGTAATAGACCGTGCTCGAAGTGCGGTGACCAGGCAAACCCGAAACGCGGAGCAAAGTTATTCTTGTCGATGGGAACCCTGGGCACAGTGCGAACGCTGAGTGGCAGCGATGGATCATAGAATCTGCTCGATCCACTCTCACGCGCCACCGTCACTTCGTTCAAGAGGTTGAGTGGCTGACCCGTATACTCGTAACGAATGCCGAGATTCAGCGTTAGATTCGGACGAACCTTGAAGTCATCCTGAATAAAGTAATACTGGTCATTTTCCTTGAAAGCCAACGTTGGATCACCAACCGTGAGACTGATGGCCGACGGAGCGTTATTCACGATCCGAGTTGTGGAACTGTAAGCAAACGTGCCGTTGAAAGCCGGCAGGAATGGTACCACCTCAGTCAGGTGTTTATATTCTCCGCCGAAAATGAAAGAGTGTTTACCGCGAGTCCAGGTGAGGTTATCGGCAAACTGATAAACCTTGCCGACGCGGCCCTGCGGGAAACCGCTTGTCGGGCCAAGCTGAGTCAATGCCCGGTTACTATTCAAACCAACGTTAGGGAAAGTAACGTTCGCCAAAGTCGCGCCGATTGCGAGCGAGTTAGGAACACAACCGGGAGTAGCGGCATTGCACCCTCCGCCGAACTCAACCCCAATGCGCTGGTAACTGGCACGAAATTCATTAACCATCGCGCTGGAAAGATTGCGCGTCCAGTTGCCGCCGAAGTTCTTACTGGTTGCCGGTAGATCGCCGTTATAGCCATTAACCGGATCCGGGAGGAAAGCAAAGATGATGTTTTTGTTGAGCTGGTTCTGGTGGAGATATCGGACCGTAACGCTATCTCGCTCAGTCGCCTTCACGTCGAATCGGAGATCCCAGAAATTCTCGAGAAACGGATCCGAAATGTCGCGCTGAGCCCTGGCTGCCTGGAAATTGTTGCCGCCCAGGGTGACTACGTCGAAAGGTCCTCCCACCAGAAACGGTCCCGTATAGGTTCCGCAGCCTCCCGGGGGCGCCGTACCTACAGGCACCGACTTGGGACAACCTGCAGGAGCTGCCTGATTGACCAGGGACGAAACTCCCGCACCCAGGCTGAGTCGCGGTGAGGCGCCCGGAATTGCAAACGTGCTGAACTGCGTGATCGCCTGAATCGCACTATTACCCGGGAACGTCGCCAGCAGGCGCGGAAACTCCGACGATAAAATGCTCAGAGTATTACCAGTAACAGTGGTCGTCGCGGGATTCCGAATGCCCTGATAATCAACGTGAAAGAACACCTTGTTGGTGCCTTTCCAGATGCTCTTGTCGCCTTCACCAAAACGCGGAAGGATCACCGGTCCGCCAACCTGGCCTCCAAAAACATTAAACAGACTGGGCAGCGGTTCGGTGAGGCCCTGCGTGGCTTTCTCCTGGTTATTCAGACTGTTTAGGATCTTATTGTCGCGGTGGTACTCAAACAAGCTGCCATGAAAATCGTTCGTGCCTCCCTTGGTAACCTGGTTAATGATGGCGCCCTGATTTCTTCCATACTGGGCAGAGAAATTATTGGTGATGATCTGATATTCCTGAAGCGCGTCCTGGTTATCGACAAAAAGAGCGGGACCGGCGACGCTCAGGTCGTTATTGTCTGCACCATCGATTTGAAAATTGTTGGATCGCGCGCGGTTGCCGTTGACCGAAAGCCCGGTACCGTTCGTGTTCACGCCGCCGCTATTGTTCGCAATAACTCCCGGGGCCAGCAAGGCCAGGGTATCGAGGCCGCTGCCCGCGGCGTTCGACGGCAGATCCTGGATTTTTCTGGTTTCAATCGTGGTTGAAATCTGAGATTGATCGCGCTGGATAATCTCTTCCGTACTTGCCGTTACCGTTACGGTCTCGGCCACATTACCAGCCTCAAGTTTGACATCCCCCGGGTTAATTATTCCCAGCTTTACCGATACGCCCTTGTTTAGGGAGCGCTTGAAACCCGTGGCTGAGACGTCCACCGTATAAGTACCAGGATCTAACTTGGTAAACTCAAAAACGCCGTCGCCGCTGGTTTGTTTGGTCTGCGCGGATCCGGTCGCGTCATTCGTTACCACGACGGTGGCGTTCGGAACGACAGCGCCAGTGGCATCGACCACCGTTCCTCTCAATGTGCCAGTCGTTTCCTGGGCCGTAGCGGTCACAGCCGTAAGAATTAGAACCGAGAGCAAAAAAGATACGGAAACGATGAAGGCCATACTGCCCTTAGTTTTCACGGAATTTTGCATTATCCACTCCTCCTGCTGGGACATGAGTAAAAAAGGGGGTTGGGAAACTAACCTCTTATTGACGCCGTCGCAAAACTGCAAGGATTATGCCACGCGAAAATACAACCGCCCCATAGTTCCTTTGTAGGTTATTAATGCCCGATGGACTTTTGAGTATTTGTAAATTCGGATTTCTGATCCGAATTTTTAGATCAATCGCGGAAATGCTAGACGAAGATCCACTCGCTGAACACTGTAAGATCTAAGCCGACTCGGGTCGTTGGTTACTTGACCACTTCAAATTCCAATTGCAGTTCCTTGCCGCGAAAGACATAGCTCAGATAGAACTCCCAAAACTTTCGCGTGAATCGAAGCCCGGGCCAGCGCTGATCGAGATTGACGATCAACTCCAGCCCGGTGGCCCGCCAAAGATTTGCCAGAGACACATAGGTGCGAATCGGCTTTAGTCGTACCTCGGTATAGAAAGGAAAGACCTGGCGCTCTGCGACGAAGCAATTAAAGGAATAGCTGTTGAAGTGATTGCGGTGGGTCGGATCCGTGGGCCAGTCGGGATTCGAATAATGCGGAGTCGTAATCTTTATGCGCCCGCCGGATTTTGTAATCCTAAAGAGTTCCGTCACAAAGGCCATTACGTCCGGCACGTGCTCGGCGACATGCCGGCAGACGATCTCATCGAACTCATCGTTCGCAAAAGGATAGGGAAGAACGCCGAGATCGTGGATTACGTCGGCATGCGCGCGTGGGTTTGAATCGATGCCAATCGCGCCAGGCGTTTTGTTCCAGCCACAACCGACATCAAGGATCCGTTTTCCCACAGTGGGTTCAATAGATCGCCCAACCGGTCGAGGGAACGCGCTTTCATTCTCGCCTGACACATTCATTGTCAAAAGGAAGGAGGCATTGTCAAAAGGAAGAAGGTGCGGCCGTGTGTTGGCCGCGGACCGGGCGCGCCAAGCTTGTTTCCGGACCCGCTCGGCCCGTCTCTAAAAAATCCGATTCAAACGCAACTGCCAGGGCCGAAAAATCGAAAGCGTAGACCGGGACATTGAACTCTTTCTGTACTTCCTCGAATCGCATTCCGTCGAGCATCACGGGCTCATCGCTTTTCAGCGCCACCCGCGGAATGATCGCGAAATCGCCGCGCACTCGATCGCGCGCCGCGATGAAATCCAAGCCGGTTAACAAGCCGGCCACGCACACATCGCCGCCAAAGTATTCGTTCTCGACCGCCAGGACTTGCAGACGCGTATGAAAGCGCCGGTTCATCCGTTCAACCTGTTTGCGCAGAACGGGAGCGAAAATCGTCCCCGTCATGATTGTGCCGTAGAGTCTCTCCGGATTTCGCAAAGGTTTGCGCTGCAGCCGGCGCATAAGCGCTTCGAACTCATTTGCGAAACTGCGCACCATGCCGATGCCGTCTTCGATCTGCGGGTAATCGCCGTAATGCTTTCGGGATGGAACCGGGCGTCCGGCCCGCAGGTAAATCTCGTCACCCAGGAAAGCGAACGTCGTTCCCAGCCGCGCGCGCAAATTGTCCTGAATGATTGAAACTTCACTGATTGTGCGGCGGCAGAAGTCCGGCGTCACCGGCGTTAATCGCTCGTCAGTCAAATAGCGAGTGAGCCCCAACGGCACGATCGCGACACTGCGCACGCGCGGATGCAGCTTGGCCAGGTCGTAAATCGTCCGCCGCAGAATCCCACCGTCATTGATCTCCGGGCAGAGCACGACTTGCGCATGAATCTCGATTCCAGCGTCGAGCATTCGCCGCATCTTTTTCGTGATGTCCGCGCGTTCCTTGTCCACGCCCAACAAGTAAGCCCGCACGTCAAGATCGGTAGCGTGCACCGAGACGTATTGCGGCGACAACCTTTGTTCAATCACGCGTTGCATCTCGTCTTCGGTGATCGACGTGAGCGTCGTGTAGTTGCCGTAAAGAAAAGAAAGCCGCACGTCTTCGTCGCGCACAAACAGCGAGGGCCGCGCCGTTTCCGGATTGCCTTTGCAGAAACAGAAGAGACATTCGTTCGCGCACTGCCGCGGGACGATCTGTTCAAAGCTGAGCCCAAACGCTTCCGCTTCATCGCGTTCGATGTTCAGCTCCCAGTCTTCGCCGGTCCGTTTGCGAATGTCGATAACCATATCGGTTTCGCCTGCCGCCTGAAAACGAAAATCAAGATAGTC
>JAWVEM010000481.1:0-5842 GCA_033856735.1 Blastocatellia bacterium | reverse complement strand
TGCGCCAACCAACGCGGAGGCTTGCAGTCTGATCCTTTCACCTGGCAACGTGAAACTTCCGCGAGCATTTCGAGCGCAAGACCTTCGATGGCCAGAGTTGAAGCGTCGTCCGTCTGACGAAATTCTTTATAGAGGCTCATAAAGAGCCGGCTCAACAATCCCCCACGAGAGTGCACCGAATTATCAAGGAACAGAGAGTATTCGCGTGTTCGGTCCAGCCATTGAGGTGCGACCTCCACGCTGAAGGCGCTCACCGCTGTCGAAGAAATTTCCAGCGAATGAGTTTCATTCGGAGGGAGGAACTGTACCGTGAGTGGTTGATACTCCCGAACCCCGCTGCCATAGACTTCGGCACAACATCCCTTCAGGGCGATGCAAAAAACAGCTTGCTCATGTGAGTGTCTGGGAACTTTCGTGTTTGGATTATACAAGCCCTCCATCATTTGAAAGCCCGACACGTTCCTTGTTCTTATGACGCTGCTCGGAAGGACGGACTGCGCAAGGTAAGTCTCCATAAGCAACACTCCTCAAAACGATTGGTGAAATCTTATCGGACAGTCTAAAGAAATTCAACGAGTTGATTTGTTAGACAGCGTGATTTTGATCTCTCAACTCAACATTTCTTCCTCTTTACCCTTCAATGTTGGAAACACGAGGTGCGGCAGTGCGGAAATCGCGGCGGCCAACCCCTCTCCTCTCATAAATCCTACGTCCTTTCCATGTTACACCCTTGCCGGTCGTAATCCTGATACTCGAATCAAACAACATCGCATAGAGCAAACTTAGGCCGGGTGGAGCTGTAAAAGCATAGGCGGAAGAAACTTCGGAACGTTTGCTTGCGATCGCCAGGACAAGAACCTTTAGGAACCATGACGAGGCGGCGAGAATGAACAACAGCCAAAGGTTTGCACTCGCGCCGGCCACAATTCCAATCGCGGACGCCAGAGCAATGAGCGGCGGCACGACTGACATCAAATACATGGACAAGCCGCACGACAATGCAGGGGCAGTGAGAACTTCACCGCTTAGAACCAATTCTTGGTACTGCACTCCCACATCTCGCCACGGATTGTTTTTTATAAGCCTTACTAAAACCGGCGCGCCCTTGTGAGTAGATCTGGTTTAGCCCTGGACCAGCAACTGAAACATTATCGTTCTTAATCGACCATTTCTTTACGCGTTTGCGAGCAGCAATTATTTTCTTACGGACATGGACCAAAGCCCTTTTCTTCTCTGCCTGCCGCTTCCGCGTCGCGCGCTTGAGATATCTCCTGACTGATGCAAACGCGTTCTCAGTCAGCTCTTCGGCAAAGCGCTCTTCCAATTTACTTAGGCTCTCCGCAAGCGCGGCCGTATCCCGAACTTTGGATAGCCGCCGATTCAGGTCGCGATAGAAAATGTTCTCACGCTTATATTGCTTGTCGCCGAGTTCATCCCGCACCAACCGAATCAACCCGCGTAAGAGAAGCGGACGCAGTCGAAGACGCCGCTGACTCCTTCTCAAGTCAGACGGTAGTTGGTGGCGTTTGAGATCAAGATGAGCCTCCCGGTGGCGAATGTCCATAATACTTTAGTATTGGGTTACCGAGCCGACATACCAGGGTATCATCAATACCATAGTCCAATAGATTTCTCTCCCCTCTTATGGCTTAATCGCAGGATGTGGATCAAATCCGAACAAATCAGCGATCAGCATCACACGCGATTTGTGTATCCAGGAAGATTAGTGCGTCACCCAAAAAGACATTCGTTTGATTTCACTGAGGAGGACTCCATGAGAAAGTTGGGCCGTTCAAAACCAATCCGTTTCCTAGCCTTTGGGGTGCTGGTCTTTGCTGCAACATCCTGCTCGCAGAAACGCTCGTCCGTTCCCGAACAGACTGCCAAGACCAATGCGGAACAGATAGCTAAGACCTATGGCCTTGACTCATTCGGGCAAATTGAAGCGATCCGTTATACGTGGAACGCAGAGTTCCCCGGAGTGAATGTCTCCCGTTCGTGGGTTTGGGAGCCTAAGACCAACAAAGTCTCTTACGAGGGAAAGGACAAAGACGGTAAGCCGGTCAAGGCCACCTACCTGCGCTCTGAGCTCAGCAGCCAACTCGACACCGTGAAAAACCAAGTCGACCCGGCCTTCACAAACGATAACTATTGGCTTCTGTTCCCATTACATGCTTACTGGGACACCAGCGCCACGGTCACCGATCAAGGCACGAAACAATTGCCGCAAGGCAGTGGTTCGGCCGACCTGGTCTCGGTGAAGTACCCTTCGGAAGGCGGTTACACGCCCGGCGATACCTGGGACCTCTACGTCGGCAAAGACAACCGCGTCGAACAATTCGTCTACCACCGCGGCGGAACCAACAAACCGAGTACCGTCATCGCAACGTGGGAGGGCTACAAGAACGCCGGCCCGCTTCTTATCTCAACGGACCACCATGGTACAGCGGACGGAAAACCCTTGCGGATTTTCATTTCAGATGTCTCCGTTAAATTGATGGGATCAGAAAACTGGATAAATGCTCAATGAACATAGCAAAGGTTCGTTCAAACGATTGATTGTCGTGTTTCACAAATCGGTCGTTTGACGTTCCTGATTCAGTCGGTCCCCAGAAGTGGTCGCGCGGGACGACGCTGTCGCTAGAGTCCTTCGGGAGCTGTAGCATGCACACAATCCGATGAAGGCTGACCTCGATTTGGACATTGGACGCAAGACTTTCGCGTCAGGCCTCTTGCTGGAGTTGATCGCTGTGCTACAGCACACCCGGCCAGGCGATCTGGTCGCGGTGGTCGGCGACGAAGAGAGCGTTGGGCCTGAGTTGGAAACGTGGTGTCGGTTTACCGGGAATCCACTGCTTGAGGCGACGTTGGAAAGAGGCCGGATGCGGTGGGTATTCCGTTGTGGCGCAGTCGGGGTGCCGGCCGAAGCCGATCGGCCGGTCGGCTCGCGGCTTTGGCTCTACACGAATTTCGACTGTAACCTCCGTTGCGACTACTGTTGTGTGCGTTCTTCGCCGACCGCGCCTCGCCGAGAACTGGGGCTCGAACGTGTACAGCGGATCACTCGCGAAGCCGCGGAGCTCGCTGTGAAGGAGATCTTTGTCACCGGAGGTGAGCCGTTTCTGCTGGAGGATATTAACGAGATTTTGGTTGCTTGTGCTGCCGCCGCTCCGACGACAGTGCTGACCAATGGAATGTTATTTACAGGGCGCCGCGCGGAAAGCTTGCTAGCATTGCCACGCGATCGAATCGTCCTGCAAATCAGTCTGGACAGCGCGACGCCCGACCGGCACGACCAGCATCGCGGAGCCGGAACCTGGGCGCGCACACGAGAAGGCATTCAGCGCGCTCGTCAGCATGGGTTTCGTGTGCGACTGGCAGCGACCGTTTCGACCGATGCAGAGGGTGAGGAGTTTCGCCAATTCCTCGACGACGAGAAGATTGCGGCAGAAGACCGCATCATACGCCGGATCGCGTTACGTGGAACTGCGAGCGAAGGTGAAGCTGTTAGCCGAACGGATTTAGTGCCAGAAGTCACGATTACCGCCAACGGAGTGTACTGGCATCCGGTCGGGGCCGAAGATGAGGATCTACTCGTTACGCGCGACATCTTTCCTCTCTCCGAGTCCTTCGCCGCCGTGCGTCGTGCTTTCGACCGCGAACGCGAACATGCGAATAAGCTGGCGAGAATCTTTAATTGCGCCTGAATGTCATCCCGGTTGCCGGCGCAAACGCGATTGGTTAAGTCGAAATCCCGTGAGTCTCTTTGGCCCATGTCGCAAATATCTGCTTGAAGAATCCCTGTTGGCCAGCGGCTTGCCGCAACGCACCGTAACCATCGAGCTGAGGCGCTAGCCAACGCTGAAGTCCTTCGGCGTCGAGTATGGCGCGATGAACCGGATTGTCATAGTTCATGGCTGAGAGCGCTTCAGCGAATTGGTGCTTCCGTTCGAGACTGAGGTCAGCCCGCGCCGTGAACATGCAATGGTTGTACGCCGGAGAAGACCATATCTCACCAAGGCTGCCTTCGGGCACCAGGCGCTCGTTGCGCACAGTATTCCAAAAAGGACTGCCAATTGCGCCGGCGTCGGCTCGCCCGTCGAGGACGGCTCGCACTACTTCAACTTCGCTGGTCCCTGTATCACCATGCTTGCCTACGTCGCTGTCAAAGCGCAGGGTCTGGTATTCCCTTCCTTCGCGCATGCCTTGCTGCTCCAGGAAGTAAACCGGAAGAATCGCAGCGTGTCCGCTGTCTCGACTACCGAGCGCGAGCGTCCGATTCTTCAAGTCCGCGACTGTAGAAATTGGGCCGCCGTTGACCGCTACGATCTTGGTCATCCAGCCTAGATCAGTATCGCGCATGGCGATCGCACGACAGGCGTGGCCGCTCCACTCGTCAGCCTGGAGATAGGCGAGGTTTGTGTTCCAGGCGATATCGATACGCGGCATGACTTCGCTTGGTTGGCCGAGGAGCGCCATGACCTGCGCTTCGTAACTCTGAAATAGCACCACCTCGACGGGAAGATGCGCTTCCTCATGAAAGTAGCGCCGCATCCCTTCCCAAATCATGACCACTTTCGGATCGTATGCAACAGCTCCCAGCCAGATTGTTTCGCTCATAGACCTCCGAGGTTCCCGTCAGCAGGGTTTCACAAAAGGAGTCGCTTCGTTTTGCAAACGCCGTGTCTCAGAAGAGCGGCATTCCCAATAAGGACTTTCCGATGAACTCGCGCAGAACATCGCCCGTTGGCGCCATCACGGCGCCCGCGTGCGCATCGCGAAACACGCGTTCGATGCTCAAATGCTTCGAGAACGCCGCGCCACCGCAAACGCGCATTGCTGCTGAGGTGACGCTGATAGCGAGTTCGCCAGCGGCGGCTTTGGCCTCAAGCACGCGCAGCATCGTGGTCTCGCGGGGCTTTTCAAGATGATCGATCAAGTCGTCGATGCGTGCCGACAGCCCATCGGTGTCGATCTGCATCGTCGCGAGTTGCGCGCGAAGGGTAGGCAGACTCTCACCGAGGCTTTGGCCGAGATGCTCGAACTTCGCACTCTTGAGGTGAGACGTCGTTCCAGATACTGCCGCTCGGCACAGTCCCAGGGCCACGGCCGCCGTTCCCAAATTAAACAAAGGGAGCACCACGTTTAGCATGGCCGGAAATCCGGCGCCGTCATCAGTAAGCTGAAAATCGGATGGAACCTGGCAATCGTCCAGCACGATTGGAGCCGAGGCGTTCGCCCGAAGTCCTAACCCGTCCCAGGGACCCGAAACTGAGAGACCGGGTGTCCCCGCTGCAACCAGATAGAGGGTCGAATCCGTAGGTCCTGCCCCCTCTGGGGCAAGTGAAGAAACAACATAGCTTTGCGCCTGACCAGCGCTGGTCACCCAGGATTTATTGGCGCTGATGCGAACGCCGTCACCATTCCGATGTGCGCGGGACATCGGCGCCCAGAAAGGACTGCGCGAGCCGGCTTCACTGAAAGCGAGAGTGGATAAGTGGTGACCACTGGCGATCTCGCGCAGGATGGGCGCGACTGCCTCAGCCGCGGTTGGACGCGCCGCCGAGATCGTCGCGGCTCCGAGGATGTGCATGAGATAGACCATGGCGACGGAAGCGTCTGCCTCGGCAAGCGTTGCCGTCACATCGGCAAACGTGCGGGGACCTAACCCTGCACCGCCAAAATCGCCGGGTAGCAACAGCCCCAGCAGTCCAGACTCACCAAGCGACTCCACAGCCTCGGCTGAGAATCGTGCTGCCTTGTCGTTTTCTCCTGCGGCTGGTGCCAGCACGCGACTGGCGATCTCGCTGGCTTTCGAAACGGCGGCGTCATGAATCATGAT
>JAWVEM010000480.1:0-4946 GCA_033856735.1 Blastocatellia bacterium | reverse complement strand
TGGCGTTTCTTTGCAGGGCCTGAATCTGCGCCAGCAGGAATGCGCTGGAGCTCGTGGTGGGACTCCCGGAGATCAAAGGGACCTGTGTTCCCGCCGGCAGACCGAGCGACGTGCCTGCCAAACCCGTTGAAGCCACGGTCGATTGAATATCGACTTGCGGCAGGGTCTGGTTCTTGTAGTACTGAAGGTCAACTGTGTTGATGTCCTTTTGGAGATTAAGCCGGCGCAGCTCCGGTCGATTCTTATGTGCCTCGTCAAGCGCCGCGGACAAGTTGACGGGCGACAGGTCAAACGACGGCGTGTCCGTCGGCGTCAGCTGGGCCGACCATTCCGGCGACATTGGATCGCGCAGCATGAGTTGCTTCAAAGCATTCTCGGACTGCGAAACGTTCTGCGTGGCGATAAAGAGATTGGCTTCTCGCGTCGCGATATCGGTTTGGACCTGCGCTCGATCGAGGGGCGCTTTCGCTCCCGCGGCGATCTGAGCTTCGATGTTCTGCATGTTCTGTCGCGAGAGGTTCAGACTATCGAGCTGATTCTGCTGATTGCGAAGCGAGAAGACCAGGTTCCAGTACGCCGCTTGCACCTGCGAGATGACCTGAATGGTGCTGGCGCGAAAATCTGAATCAGTTTGTTCCAGGCGTTTCTTTTGCACCCGAATAGCATGTCGATTAAAGTCGATCGAACGATTGCGCAAAAGCGGCTGATTGATCTGCAGCGAAAGGTTCGATGAGTAGTAAGGATTAATCAAGCTGAAGTTATTGCTGGTATTAACATGGCTGTTGGCGAAAGAGAGCGTGTAGGTGCCGCCGCCCTTCTCGAACGATTTCGTGATCGAGGGACTGAGATTAAGAGTCGTAGTCTTAGTTGTGCCCGATGAGCCCGAGCCGCCGAGCGAGCTCTGTTGGGGCGTGATGTTCTGAATGATCTGGGGAGTAATGCTAAAGATCGGCTCGTACACGCCTTGCAGCGCGAACAGTTGCTGCTCCGCAAAGCGCACGTTGTCGCGAGACACCTCAATATCGTTGTTGTTCTGTAAAGCTCTGCGAATCGCGTCGTTTAGCGATAGAGGTACAACGTTGCTACTGATGATTCCAACGCGCGTCAGGTCAGGCAAAGGAGGCACGGGCTGGGCCTGCACATCGGGGAAGTTCGGCTGCCGTGGATCTTGCACGTTCGGGTCAACCGGTGTCGCCTGGGGCATCGCGGGTGTTACGGTCGTCCCGGGCGGCGCCGTCGGAGGTGGTACAGTTTGCCCCGGTAGCTGCGGCTGGCCCGGAGGCTGCGTCGCCGGATTCACCGGCGTCGGATTGGGCGTTTGGGCCAATACTGCGCTGAAACTCGCCAAAACAAAAAGCGCCAGGACTAGCGCTCTGATAAATGCCCGAGGCAACTGATTCGACATCTAAGGTGCTCCTCAAAAGAACTGTTAATTACCGCGCCAGCGCTCTTGCTTGCGAACAGACAGATAGCGCCAAGTCACTCCATACTACGTCATCAGACTATACCCGGTTTCAAAAACATGCGGCAACCGTTGGTTTTCAAGGCCTTACTGAAGTTATCTCACGGCACGCGTGATATCGATGCGGTTTGCGTTTAGAGTTGAACCTTGAGGTTGGGACTAAGGCGCAAGCTAAAGCTTGAACTTTAAACTAAACTCACTATGCCTCGCTTGACACCGGCAGACGCGCTGCATAATCTTCCTTATTCCTGGATGAACCACTTTCGGAGTTGAGACCCATCGCTAAGTGTACGTCATTCGTGAGTCTCATCGAGGCCCACTTGTGCTTTGAATTGCCACACTGATCGGCTTTCGATGAAGTGGTTCGAGCAGGGTCTAAGATAAAGACATTCGGCTAAATTCAGTTCGCGAAAATCGGAATCGAAGAAGGAGAGAAAGCATGGCGGTGAAGGTTGGCATCAACGGGTTTGGCCGCATCGGCCGGAATATCTTTCGCACGGCGCTGGGAGACAAGGACATTGACTTCGTAGGAGTTAATGACATAACCGACACAAAGACGTTGGCGCATTTGCTGAAGTACGATTCAGTGCTGGGGAATCTTCACCATGACATCTCGGAGTCTGAAAAGGGAATTACTGTGGAGGGAGAAGAGTTCCGCGTCTTTTCCGAACGCGATCCCGCGCTTATTCCCTGGGAATCGATCGGCGCTGAAATCGTGATTGAATCCACCGGCCTTTTCACTAAAGCTGAAGACGCCCGTAAGCACCTGCGCGGCAGCGTCAAGAAAGTAATCATTTCTGCGCCGGCCAAGAACGAAGACATCACGATTGTGCTCGGCGTGAATGAAGACAAGTACGACCCGGCTGCTCACCATGTAATCTCCAACGCTTCCTGCACGACCAACTGTCTGGCGCCAGTAGCCAAAGTCATTCACGAAAAGTTCGGCATTCGCACGGCGCAGATGACTACGATTCACTCATATACCAACGATCAGCAACTGCTGGATTTGCCACACAAGGATTTGCGCCGGGCTCGCGCCGCCGCGCTTAACATGATTCCAACCTCGACCGGCGCGGCCAAGGCCGTGTCATTGGTGCTTCCTGAATTGAAGGGAAAGTTCGACGGCATCAGCGTGCGGGTGCCGACGCCGAATGTTTCGCTGATCGACGTGGTGATTGACGTCGATAAAGAAACAACACGGGAAGAAGTGAATCAGGCTTTGAAGGACGCGGCCAACGGAGAGTTGAAGGGCATTCTGGCTTTCAGCGAAGAGCCGCTGGTGTCTTCAGACTTTAAGCAGAATTCAAACTCATCAATCGTCGATGCCGAATATACGAAAGTAATCGGCGGCCACATGATCAAAATACTTTCCTGGTACGACAACGAGTGGGGCTACTCGTGCCGGGTGCGCGATTTGGTGAAGTACATTGCCCAAAAGGGACTGTAGTCTTCGGCTCTGATATTAATGCGAGTTCGTGGATCGCTTTTCCGTAGCGGTCGGACGATCCACGAATTCACACGAAAAGACACGAAGCAGAGCGTTGTATAATCGCATTCAATTCGCCGCAGAGAGCCCGAGACAAAAGCTACAGTGCCAAAGCTTTCCATCAAGGATCTTAATCTCAAAAGCCACCGCGTCTTCATCCGGGTGGATTTCAACGTTCCCATCAAAGATGGGCAAGTCGAAGACGACACGCGTGTTCGCGCCGCAATTCCAACCATCAACTATGCTATTGAACATGGCGCGCGGGTGATCCTGGCGTCGCACCTGGGCCGGCCAAAGGGCCAGCGCATAGATAAGTACAGCCTGCGGCCGGTAGCGGAACGTCTCGCGAAGTTGATTAAGAAGCCCGTCGTGTTTGCCGATGATTGTGTGGGCGAACCTGCCCAGGCAAAGGTTGACGCATTGCGAGAAGGCGAAATCGTGCTGCTCGAGAACCTTCGTTTTCATCCCGAAGAAGAAAAGAACGAAGAATCGTTCGCGCGGCAGCTTGCGTCCTTAGGCGATCTCTATGTTAACGATGCTTTTGGAGCTGCGCATCGCGCGCATGCCTCGACAGTCGGCATCACGAAGTTCGTCAAGCAGGCCGCGGCCGGACTGCTGATGGAGAAAGAACTCGAATATCTGGGTCGCGTCATAAACAATCCCGAACATCCGTTCGTGGCAATTCTCGGGGGCGCTAAAGTTTCTGACAAGATTCCGGTTATCAATGCGCTTATCGATCGCAAGGTCGACAAGCTCCTGATTGGCGGAGCGATGGCCTACACATTTTTGAAGGCCGAAGGATTCACGGTGGGGAAGTCCCTGGTGGAAAACGAAATGATGGGGACGGCTTTGCAAATCAAGCAGCGTTGCGAAGCGACGGGCGTCGCGCTGCTTCTCCCCAGCGACCACCAGATTGTCGATAGCTATGAGCCGATAAAGGGCGGGCAGGTTCTGGCCAAGACAATCCCGATCGAGTTCACTAACGCCGGTCACGTGGGTATGGACATCGGGGTCGAGACCGTGGCGCTCTTCTCAAATGCGCTCGCCGATGCCAAAACGATTATTTGGAATGGGCCTATGGGAGTGTTTGAAGAAGCGCCATTCAATCAGGGTACGATCGGCATCGCGCACGCGGTCGCCGAAGCGGCGGATCGCGGCGCAATTGTTATCGTCGGTGGCGGCGACTCGGTCGCGGCAATCAGCCAAGCCGGCGTCGCTGACCGCATCACCCATATTTCCACCGGCGGTGGCGCAACCTTGGAGTTTCTGGCTGGGAAGGAATTGCCCGGAGTCGCAGCACTCAGTGATCGGAGTTAACCACAAAGACGCAAAGCCACAAGAGGGGGTAAGGAAAGTCTTTGTGCTCTTTGTAGCTTCGTGGTTATCTATTTATTGACTATGAGAAAACCTGTCATCGCGGGAAACTGGAAAATGTACAAGACCGTCGGCGAGTCTGTCGCCGCGGCCCTGGCGCTGAAATCTCTGGTCGCCAACGCGAACCATTGCGAAATCATCATTGCGCCGGTGTTCACCTCACTGAAAAGTGTCGCCGATCGTTTGGAGGGATCGAACATTAAGATCGCGGCACAGAACTGCGCGACCAAACAGAAGGAAGGCGCGCTCACCGGCGAAATAGCGGCGTTCATGGTGCGCGATGCTGGATGCTCGCATGTAATTGTCGGGCATTCTGAACGGCGACAATACTTCTTTGAAACTGATGAAATGGTCAGCCGTAAAGCTCAAGCGGGCATTGCGGCCGGATTGACGGCCACCGTTTGTGTGGGTGAGACACTGGAACAGCGCGATCACGGAAACGCCGAACAGGTTGTAAGGGAACAATTAATCGGCGGATTGAGCGGGTTGACAGCGTCCGATCTCGACCGTATCATCGTGGCTTACGAACCTGTCTGGGCCATTGGGACCGGACGCACCGCGACGCCGGAGCAAGCGCAGGAAATGCACGCGTTTATCCGGCGCGTTTTCGCGGAGAGGCACTCG
>JAWVEM010000479.1:0-4209 GCA_033856735.1 Blastocatellia bacterium | reverse complement strand
CGATCATCTGATCCTGCGAGCGCTTGACAGAATCAATCTGCGACTGGTTCGAGAGCACATCCGGATGCTTGGGCTTGTACTGAGTCAATAAACTTTGCTGATTGGCCTCGAGTTCCGCGCGCCGTCTAACCAGTTCGGCCCAGGCCTGAGTGGTTTTGGGATCGGTGGTATTCTCGGCTGATAGAGCAATCTCCTGGTCGTAGCTCTTGGTTATGTCTGCGAGCTGGCTGCGATAAGCGGCGCCTAGATCACGTTGGCGACCCTGTTCGGCGATCAGCGCCTTCTGTTCCTCGTGTAGTCCAGTCAAACGGCCAACCAGCGCCTGGGACTGAGACGGTAGGTTATTCATGTTCTGCTGCAGATAGGTGAGCCGCTGATTGTCGATGGTGTCCAGTTCTTCCTTGGCGGCTCGCACCTGTTCTTCGATGAATTGTTTAGCGGAGGCGCCGGAATTGACGGTGCCTTTGGTTTGCTCGTCGATGTACTTGCTGGCGAGTTCCGCGGCGACAATCTGCGTCGATTTCGGATCACGCCCGCGATAGGTGATGTTGAATCCGTTGGTGATCTCGTTGCGGCTGGTGTTCACCTCAACCTTGATCTGCTTGCGCATCTGATCGATGAGCAACTCCATCGGCTCGCCGCGCAGGCGCTCGTCGTGGAAGAGGTCGTACTTTTCCATCAGAGGTTGCAGCGAACTGCGGCTGGTCACCACCTGAGAAATACTGGTCAGCTCGCGCGTCAGAGTCTCTTCAGCAATCGTCGGCACAACCGTGTTGGGCAGCGTCGATGGTTTGACGACAATCAGCGTTACCGATTCATAGACGTCGGGCAGGCGATACACCGCGTAGGCGATCGACAGTCCAATCGCAATCGTGGGCAGCAGGATTAGCCACTTGCGCTGGCGCGCGATGTTCGCGTATTCACCCAGTTTGCGCGGTCGAAATTCAACACTCATGATTGGTGCTCCTTGATCATCAGCCACAGAGACGCAGAGACACAGAGACGGTTAAAAGGTGGTGCGTTCTTGCTTGGCTCTTCATTTTCTCTGTGATTCCGTGTCTCAGTGGCTTAATTTTTCTTTACAGCGTTGCCAGCGCTTTGCGCGCTTCGTCCGCTTCCGCGAAGTTAGTCTTCTCGCCCAGGCGCAAGGCGGTTTCGATCTCCCGGCGCGCGCCGGCTTTGTCGCCTTTGGCTGCCAGAGCCACGCCGAGATGAAAGCGATACGTCGGCGAGGGGACACTGTTGGTTGAGCGCGCGGCTGCTTCGTCAACGGACACGGCCTTCTTCAGTTGCTCGGCGGCGGCGCCATACAAACCTTTTTTGTAGTAGACCCAGCCCAGCGTATCGACAAAGCTCGACACTTCGGGACTAGCTTGCACGGCGCTCTGGGCCAGGCGGACTGCCTCGTCCAGATTGCCTTTGCCGTAAACCGCGTAGAGCCACGCCAGATTGTTGGCGGCGAAAACGGCGTTCTCGTCTTTGGCCAGGGCCTTGCGGTAATAGTCAGCCGCCGCGTCGAAGTTCTGACGGTTCATTTCGAGCATGCCGATCAGTGTGTAAGCAGCGGCGTTCTCCGGACGGCGCTCGACGATCTTCTGGTATTCCTGAATCGCGCGGTCCTGCTGATTCGTGTTTACGAACAACGCGCCCAGCGCCGAATAGGCCGCCAGGTAGTTGCCGTCGATTTCCAACGCGCGCCGGAATTCAGCCTCGGCGCCCTGCGCATTTCTCTCAAAACCATAAACCTGGCCTTTCAGAAAATGCAGCGCTGCGTTGTTTGGCTGGGCGGCGAGCGATTGATCGATTCGCGCGTGGGCCTGGTCGATCTTGTTCTGCGCCGCATAGATACTGATCAGACCGCGCAAGGAATTGAAGTTTGCGCCGTCGATTCCGAGGGCGCTGTTGTAGAAGCTGATTGCTTCGTCAGGTTTGTTTTCCGCCAGCGCTACCGAAGCGAGATTTACGTACACGTCGGTGCTGTGTGGGGCCGCGTCGCGGGCCGCCAGAAAATCCTGACGGGCTGTTTTGGTGTCGCGCAACTGCAGCGCCGCAGAGCCGTGGGCGACCAGCGTGTTGGCTCGCAGGTCGGCGAGCATCTGGGGCGACGTGTCGCGATCCGGCGAAGCTTTAGCCAGGCGCTCTTGCAGTTGACTAGCTGCCTGCAAGGCCGACTTGGCGTCGCCGCTGGCCAGGCTTATTTGCAGTTGCATCAATTTACCTGCGAGATAGTCGGGATAATTGCGTTCGAGATCGCCGGCAAACGAGCGTGCCTGATCGATCTGGCCCAGCCGGAAGCTGGCTTCAGCCATGAAGAACAAACCAGGACGTGAATTCGGCTCCTGCTTGAGCACTTCGCGCAAATCTTCGATCGCGGCTTTCAAATCGTCAGGCTCTCCGCTTAGCATTTGAATGCGCGCGCGCAGAATCATCGCCTGACGATCCTTCGCATCGCTTTTCAGAATATTCGCGATTTCATTCTTGGCGCCGTCAACCTCGCCCCGCATCAGCATGATCTCGGCGAGCCGGTAATGGCCTTGTTTATAGTCAGGGGACTTGGCCACTACTTCCTTGTAGATCGCCAACGCCTCGTCCACCCGGCCCGTGGCCGAATAGAAATCTGCCAGCACCGAACGGCCTTCAGGCTTGTCTTTGTCGAGTTCAGCCAGCGCTTTATAAGCGTCTTCGGCTTTGGCAAATTGCCGGTTGACGAGATAGAAGCTGGCGAGAATGAAACGTGCTTCGCGATTGTTTCCGTCGGCCTGGACTGCTTTTTGAAACTCAGCCTCGGCGTTGTCCAAACGTTTAATCTGGACCAGGAACTTTCCGTATTCGTAGTGCGCCAGCGGCGAGGAGCCGTTGACCGCGATCGCGCGCTGATAGATTGATTCGGCGGTGGCCAGGTCGTTGGTCAGCGCATGAAAGCGCGCCAGGCTCAGATAAGACTCAACCCGCTTGGGATCGATTTCGATTGCCCGGTTCAGTTCGGCGAAGGCTTCGGTCTTGTGGTCCTGCGCGAACAGAACGCTGCCCATCAGGATATGACCCTCGATGTGGTTGCCGTCTTTTTGTAAAACTTCTTTCGCCAGGCGCTCGGCCTCAGAGACAGCCGCGGGCGATTGCTTGCCGCCCATCAGGTAATAATTTCCGAGGCGCACTCGCACATCGAGGTTGTTCTTATCAAGCTCGACGACCTGCTTCATCTCTTCGAACGCCTCCTGGTATCGCTGGAGACCTTCGTAAGCATTCGCCAACCCCCAGTGCGCGTCGGCGAGCTTGTCGTCGATTTGCAGAGCGCTGCGAAACTCCAGCGAGGCTTCCTGAAACTTCTTATCTTTCAGTAGCGCCTGGCCGCTAGCGACGTGTTGGGCTTTGGCTTTTTCCGGCGTGGTGCACGCGGCGATCAAAAGAACCGTGGCAACCAGAATAGTGAACAGGGGAAGGGTGTAGAACTTTCGGCGGCACTCGTGATTTTTCATTACAGCGGGTCTCCGTGAGCGCGGCGGCTTTCGAGCAACTGAAGGCCGTTCGGGCTCGGGCTATATCGCTGGGGCGATGGTCTTCGGCAACGGGCAAAGTCGCATGAAGGTCGCGTAGCGAAGTTTCTTGTGTCAAAAACCTTGTTTCGACCTCGGTCAGTGCGGGGCCGCACCGGCGAGTTACAGGTAAGAAAAGCGTAATCCCAGGTTTTCCCCAGGAAATCTGTTACAGAACCCGGAGCGGGTAGCGACGGGGTAGTTAATTGGGAACAAAAGCAGGGAGTTGGGCGGCGGCCTGAGCGGCCATTTCGACTGCCACTTTCTGGGCTTCTTCCTGCGAATTGCCCACCGGAACCATCACGCGGACCATCGCGCCGTCCGAGCGACGGCGGCGGACGCTGTCAATTACCGTATAGATCTTTCCCCAGTATTCGCTGGCTACGGCCCGGCCTCGTCCCTGGTACCAATAAATCATCAGTGCTCGGTCCCGGCCGTTGGCGACAACGAACCGGTTAGCTTCGAAAGACGCGCTGCCATCCATCGGAGTGATTACAATGCGAGCGGGATCGCTCATGACCCAGCCAGAGCCGGGCAGGCAATTCAACGGACTGTGGTAAGTAGCGCCGTTGCGTTGCGTCGCGTAGTAGCCGACATAGAACGAGGCCATGCGGCCGTTGGAGACAAAATTCCTCGAGAGATAGTCGTCGGCACTCAGGACCTTTTCAGTTTCGTT
>JAWVEM010000478.1:0-2525 GCA_033856735.1 Blastocatellia bacterium | reverse complement strand
GTGCTGTGGTCCCAGCGCACCGGGACTTCGCGCAAGCGCAGCCGCGCCAGATGCGCCAGGTAAATGAGTTCCACATCAAACCCGAACCGATCGATTTGCGCGGCTTCAATTAGGGGCCGGCAGACGTTCATGCGAAAAGCTTTGAACCCACATTGCGTGTCCCAGAACGGCAAACCGGTCGACACCCGAACAATGAGATTGAAAATCCGGCCGCCCTGCTCTCGCCGCCACGACTGGTGTACACCGATCAGGCGGCGATCGAGCGCGCGCGATCCAAAGGCCAGATCGCATTCGCCTCTAAGGATCGGATCTACCAGCTTGGGCGTCTCGGTAATCGGCGTCGATAGATCTGCATCAGAGAATAAGGCGATGTTGGCCCGCGCCGCGAGCAGTCCCCGGCGCGCCGCATAGCCCTTGCCGCGGTTTTCTTCGTAACGAATCACACTCGTAGCCACGTTGCCTGAGTCCGCCAGATTTTCCTCTGCCACGGTCGCCGTGCCATCAGTCGATCCATCGTCCACAACAATAACTTCGCTCTGCTCGCGCTGTGATTTCAGATAAGCGACGATTGCGCGCAGAGATGCTCCCAGGCGCTCGGCTTCGTTGTAGGCAGGCACGACGATGGATAATTTTGGACTCATTGCTGGTTGCAGACATTCTCAATGAATAAGGTGCGTCGCACAAGCCGAACGGTGTGGGACGGTCGGCGTTCAAAGTTCATTTTTCATAGCCATGAAGTCAGTAACACCTGCGTGGGCGGGTGGATCGAGGACTCAAGCCTGACAAGGTGAGTGTCTGGCCAACCCGCTTACGCAGGTGGGTACTGGCTTTCTGTGCAGGCGCGAGCTTGAACTCTAAACCGGGTACTGTGCAGTTTGAATTCCTGGCGGCTTTTCTCATTAGCACCGCGGCTCGAGCCCGGTGATTAATGATTCACTAAATTCACCGCGCTAAAGCGACGGTGCTAACAAGAGCGGAAATGGCAAACTGAACCAATACCCTGCACCGGTGCGGCTTCGGTGAGGGCCAACCGCTGTGCTATATTTTGAGTTCTCCAGATAAGCGGTCCGCAGGGACAAAGAAGGATCGCCTTTCATGACCCGGAATTTCACGATCGTCGCAGCGCTGGTTATCGTCACGGCAAGTCTCGCCGGAGGCGTGCGCACGCGCACCTCGCGGCGCGTTATTAGTACCAACGCGGCTAATTCGAATCAAACCCCGACCGCTGAAAAATACGAAGCTGACAAGATCGAGAGTGATTATCACGAAGCGATCTCGACTGTTGAAGAAAAATACGCCGGCGACATCGATTACGAGAAAGCTACCCAGGCGGCGATTCAGGGAATGCTTTTCACACTCGATCCGCACTCGGTTTATTTCTCGACGGCAGAATTCAGGAAGCTGAAAGAAGATCAGGCTTCCAGCTTTTACGGAATTGGCGTACAGATCCAGCGCCACGACGACGGCGTATACATTCAATCGGTGGTCGAAGGAACGCCGGCGTCGCGCGCGGGATTGCGCTTTGGCGACCGCATCGTGGAAGTCGACGGCAAGGACGCCCGCGATTGGTCCAGCGACGAAGTTTCCAAAAACGTGCGCGGCATTCGCGGCGAAGCGGTAAGGCTGAAAGTCGAACGCGCCGGCGAGGAAGCCCCGGTCAACGTCAAGATCGTGCGCGATTCAGTGCCGCTGCCTTCTATTCGCAACGCGTTCATGCTTGGGCCCGGTACCGGCTACGTCGGGTTGATTGGCGGTTTTCAACACACTAGCGACGATGAATTGCGCGAAGATATCGCCAACCTGAAGAAAGACGGGATGCGCCAGATGGTGCTCGACCTGCGCAACAATCCCGGTGGTTTGCTGGATCAGGCAATCGATGTTTCGAGCGAGTTTTTGCCGCGCGACAAAGTCATTGTCTCAGTCAAAGGCCGGAGCGAATACCACGAGCCCGCGGTTTACAAATCAAACGGCACTGACCCGGAAGAACTGCCCCTCGTAGTTCTAATCAACCGTAATACCGCTTCCGCCTCGGAGATTGTGGCCGGCGCGATTCAGGATCATGGACGTGGCCTGGTAGTCGGCGAAACGAGCTTTGGCAAGGGCCTGGTCCAACACATTTTTCAACTTCCATTCAATACCGGATTGACCCTGACGACGGCGCGTTACTACACACCGTACGGCAGGTCTCTGCAGCGCGACTATTCCAGCGGCTCGCTCTACGACTATTACGTCCGTCACGATCAGAACGATAATCAACAGCCAATTCAGCCGGGCCAGCCATCGCCCAATGAATCAGTACCACCGCGGAGTTCCAACGCCCCTGCGTTCCGCACCGCGGCCGGCCGCATCTTTTATGGCGGCGGCGGCATCACTCCCGATATCGAAGCGCGACCGCTAACGGCGACGCCCACGCGTGGC
This sequence comes from Blastocatellia bacterium, assembly GCA_033856735.1. Classification (GTDB taxonomy): domain Bacteria; phylum Acidobacteriota; class Blastocatellia; order Pyrinomonadales; family Pyrinomonadaceae; genus UBA11740. Next base: position 107 of record JAWVEM010000478.1, on the reverse strand, counting down.
CGGATTATCGAAGCCGCGTTCTATTTCACGCGCACCCTGGCCGCGGGCAAGGTTGCCGGCCTGGAATCATATCGCGTCGACAAGGTTGAATACGGTCATACTCCGAA
>JAWVEM010000477.1:0-6260 GCA_033856735.1 Blastocatellia bacterium | reverse complement strand
TGATCGATGTTGCCAAGCACCTTTGCATAGTCGAGCACGTCGATCACGATCGCTTTCGCAATGAAAATCGCATCGCGCTGTTCGAAGAGATTTACACGCTGTACGCGCTCAACGAGCTCGACACTTACCGTTATTCAGTTAGCTCAGCCGGCGCCGGTGGCATGGTCCAGATGATTCCCTGGACGTATGCGCTGATGCGCGAGCGCCATTCCGGCGTGGGACTGAACCCTGATTTTGTTGCCGGCATGCGCAACCACGGGAACGCGCTTGAAGCCATGCTGCTCTACATGCAGGACACCTGGAACGATCTCTCCGCGAACGAAGACATCCAATCGGCCCTTAGCGCCAGACAGGCGACCACCACTGAACTGTTGGCCGCCGGCTACAATTCAAACGCGGCGAAGCTGCCGGGTTACATCCGGCGCGCCGGCGCAGGTTGGCGCACACTGATTCCGCGCGAGACCCAGATGTATTTACAGATTTACCAATCGGTGGATACCTTGATGAAAGCGAAGGACAATCACTCGCGCAAGAAGAGTAAGTAAGTGAGCGATTAGCGAGTTGCGATTCCGAAACACCCGGTTCCCCTGCCGGGTGTTTTGCTTTGCGCTTTGGGATTGTTTCATCTATCTTGGCCCTTCACTCTCTTGCATTACTTATAGGACTTGCCCACAACGCTAGGAGGCTTCTGGTCGTCGCTATGAAACAAATAATCCTTAAACTAACCGTTCTCAGTCTCTTGATCGGTGCTTTGCTCACTGTCTTCATCGGTAGCAGTAACGCTCGTAATACGCGTACCCAGGGCGCGACCACGCCGGCTGCGCCACAAGAGAAAACCCTCGAGCAAGTCCAAAAGAACATCAAGGTTCTCAACGGCATGCCCCAGTCGCAGTTTATTCCGGCGATGAACTACATGGCCGCATCGCTCGGCGTGCGTTGCAATTTCTGTCATGTAAACAAGAACGGTCAATGGGATTACGCGTCGGACGAAAAAGAAGAGAAGGCCACCGCGCGAATGATGATCAAGATGGTGCTTGATCTAAACAAGACAAGCTTTCACGGTAACCCCGACGTCAGTTGCTACACCTGTCATCGCGGGCGCACGTCGCCAGTGGGCCTGCCGCCATTGCCGCTGCCGATTCCGTCTCCGCGACCACCGGCGCCCGGCGCCGCTCCCGGCGCACCTGGTACCGCCGGCGCACCTCCCGCTGCCGCTCAAGCGACACCCAAGCCGGCAGGACCGTCTGCCGACGACATTCTTAATAAGTATGTCGCCGCGGTCGGCGGCCAGGCAGCGATTGATAAGATCAAGAGCCGGGTCATGAAGGGATCGGTTGCAACGGCAAACGGCATGAATGGAGGTTACGAGATCGATCAGTCCGCGCCCGACAAAGGTTTTGAATCATTCGTCACGCCCCGCGGCACCATGGAGCGCGCAGTCAACGGCGCCGCAGGCTGGGAAAAAAACCAGCAGGGCGTGCATGAGTTGAGCGGGCAACAACTGGGCGAGCTCAGAGTCTCGATGCAGTTGTTCCGAAACCTCAAACTGAAAGAGCAATACACGCGTTTCCGCGGCCCGCGAAGAGACAAGATTGGCGACCGTGACGTTTATATCCTGGAGGGGACCACGGCGGACAACAAACGCGAGCGGCTGGCGTTTGACGCGGAGAGCGGACTGTTGCTGCGCCGGATTACTTACCTGCCCACGATCATCGGCGTCATCCCTGAGCAGACTGACTTTGAAGATTATCGCGACGTTGACGGCGTGAAATTGCCGTTTCTGATGCGTGTATCTTCCGTCGACCCCGGCAATCCGATCATTACGCGCAAGTTCGACGAGATTAGGCTCAACGTGCCGGTCGACGACACTAAGTTCAATCAGCCACCGGCAGCGCCGAAGACAGGCCCTTAAGTGTTCTTAAGAGAAGGAAGAGTTGCGATCTCCCAATGCTTGTTTACAGCACAACCCTCTGGCTTAAGGAAGACTCGAGCATTAACTCGGTGCTGAGGGTCGTTTCACGCTGGCTAACCAGAAAGGGCCAAGAACAAGTAACAGCCGCTTCTCTCAAATCGTCTCGGCAAAGACAATTGACTCAAGGTTATCTCCAAACGATAAGCTCTGATTCAGCTTTTCCGGTCATACACTCAATTAGATATTCCCACCGAGACCGAGAAATCTCCGGGCGTCAGTGGGTGACGGAAATTGGGCTTCGGCAGGAGCGGGCAGATCATGAGGTTGAGTGTAGCGTTCTCTTGAGGACGGAGGAAATAAGCACCCGAGTAGAAGCGAAGATTCAACCGACTGTACCCTTCGTTGTGCACGAAATAATAGAGCAGTGCTCGCCCCAGCCGGGAACCGTCGGGACCGCCGTAATAGTGCTCGACAACGAAGGCGAAGTAGAGGGCTTTGGATATGCGATTGGATATGGTGAACGCCGCAATCCATATGTTTTGGTGAGTCCTACCCAGGACGGAACCTACTTAGTTGATATACAGAAGTTGCGCTTTATCTTAGAGGGTCTCGCAGACGTGGTCCAAATTCCAATCCGAGCGGACACGTTTTTGATTGAGCGAATGCTCGGTAAACAATATGCGGCGTGGCGTGGAGCGGTCAACATAATCTTTCCGGAGGTTCAAGTCTTCGGAAAGAGCTTTGCTCCCACTAAGCGTCTCATGCCAGACGCCATAGAGGATATTGTTGAAGAAGGTAGAAGCCCAGAAACGGAAATACTTTCGATTATTACGCACCGAACTAACTTACCTAACTCGTGGCGGCATATCTCCCCAGAAACGGTCGCGGAAATAGTTCGTCGCCGCGAACTTGCAAGATTACAGCGAGAAGCTTCAGAAACGGGAGAATCTGCTGACTACATCCTGCTCCTTGAGGAGGACAACAAGGAGAAGGAAGAAAAGCTTAACGAACATCAGAAGAAGCTTGGCGATCTCCAAGCCGAAATAGACGGGTTAAATGGAGTAGTCTCGCAAACCGACGACGAGAATAGACGACTTAGGTTTGAGATTGATGGCCTGACATCATCGCGGTCGTACTCTGAGGGATCCGGGGAGGGAGCCGCGGCAGAGAATGTTTCAGACTCAGTTCGTGAGGTACTTGCTATCGCGTCGGATTCTTTTACTTTGAGTAAGTCCCTGCGTGTTATCACAATACTCTTCCCCGGTCGTATTGAGGTCTTGGAGAGCGCTTGGAAGTCGGCAAGCGATTCCGAGATATTCAAACAAAAGAAAAAAGCATTTGAATTGCTCTTGAAGCTCGCTACGGATTATTGGAATGAGCTAGCAAGCGGACGAGGTGACGCCGAGGCGCGCGCTACTTTCGGGAATGCTTATTCCGCAAGAGAATCCAAGACTGCTGAAGCTAACAAGCAAGCGAGAAAACTAAGGACCTTTAGGTACAAAGACCAGGACGTTGAGATGATGAAACATCTCAAGATTGGCATAAAAGACAGCATTGCTGAAACGCTCCGGATTCATTTTGAATGGGACCCAGATATTCGAAAAATAGTAATCGGTCACTGCGGACATCACTTGGACCATAAGTGATATCGGGGTAACCTAAGAGAGCCCGATTTCTCTTGTCATCAAGCGCGGAGTTCTCGGTTGGTATGAGAGACGTTGCTAACGCGTTACCCGACTTCTTTCAACTGCGTCTCAACATGCTCGAGGGCCGCTTCAAGCTGCGCGCGATAACGGGCATTGCCCGCGACTTTCAAACGGCTGAGAATTTGGGAACGCGATAGCAGCAGCGACTGCCTGCGGGTTTGTCGCTCTCGTTCGTCAGGAGACAGGAAAGGTTTGGAGCGCGCGGCTTTTTCAGCTTCGGCGTCGCTGATCTGATCTTCGACTGACTTGCTTTCCCAACCGCGCGCCATGGTAGATATCGGTGAAGCCGTGGGAGCGGCTTCCTCAACGAGCATTCGCACTAGGGCATGGTCAGCTTGAACTTGTACCAGCCCGATTTGCCAAAGAACCTGCCGCCTTCCCGGTCGTAAAGGGCGAGGTAGAATTTCAGGTCATAGGTTTCGCCGCTTTCCATGTTGAGTGCTTCATACGGCATGAAGAGCTGCAAGTCTTTGTAGACCGCAGGATCATAAGCCGGCGTGAAATTCACATGGCAAGAGACTCCGCCTTTTTTGTCCCGAAAGTTTGCGTCATCGGTTTTTAGCGGCGTATTGTCTTCGTCGTCATAGAAAAAATACGCGATCATCATGCTCGGGACGCCCTGCCCGTATCTGACTCTGAACGTGGCGTGAACACGCATACCTTTGACGCCGTCGACAGTCACGTTGTGGACTATTCTCGCGCCTTCATAGACGGCCTCGGGATCATCCAACACCATGGAGGTTAGCGGTCCAGCGCTAACTGGTTGCGCTAATTCGATTCGGGGCACGAGCGTTGGCACATCTCCAGATGTCTTCGCCGAAGTCGTGGTTCCCGACAGGGCGGCGACGGCAAAAATCAGAGCGGCCATCGCCAGGGCTCTGAGGGTTACGGCTTTACTATTCATTGATTATCTCCTTGTACTCTCTACTCTAAAATTCACTGGGGTAATCCCAGCGTCAACTGCAGTTGCTATTCGCTGATTGATTTGGTCAACCCGGAAAGCCAGCGTCCGCATTGTACCTTAAAACTGGACGCTATTCTCATAACACTAGATACTCAGCCGCCGGTTTCTTTTATCCATCATCATCGATTGCTGCCTGCGACCCATGCCCAGACGCAAATGCGGTCGATAGAAACAAGCACAGCTAATATCAGCAAAGTGAGTCCGTCTTGCTCCCGTCATTCAACGCTCCGGAGGCGCTCATCATTTCGCGTCGACAAAGTCCCTACTGGATTTCAGCAAGGCACCGGTCGATTAGCATGGCGGGATCATCATCATAGAGAACGCGCGCCTTGGTTTGTTTCTGAAAAGTCCGAACCAGACGCTCGACTTCATCCGCGACGCCACCGGTACCCGTCAAACACCCGATGACTTTACCTTCATCGTAGGCAATCGTGAATTCGTTTAGTGACCCAATCGAGCCGGCCATGATCAGCACCACGTCACACGATCGCACCAGGACGACGTTGCGGCCTTTCAAGCCAAAACCGGTGTAGATGATCGCGGCGCACGCGTCCAGCGGCAGTTGATAGCGCTCGACATGCTCACGCTCATCGGCGGCCGGAGAAATGCCAATGTGAAGCGCGCCGGCGTCGCTGGCTGCCTTGCCGGTTTCATAAACCAGGCCTGTGGTCGCGCCAGAAAGCAGGATCACGTCCCGACTCGCGATCGCCTTGCCGAGCGCCGCGGCTTTCTCGCGCAAGGCAGTCGCAGTAACGGCTTCTGCCGATCCCATGACGCCGATTTTTATTTTCATAGCCACGACCACCCGCCATGTTTAGAGGAGGGCTAATGCCCTCCTTCTCTTCCGCGCCTAGTCGGCGGGCACTAGCCCGCTGCTAAACCTCAAAATGTTCGTTGCCCAGATTCTGTGGAATCTCTTCGGCCTTTTCTAAAGGCAGTTCAATTTCGGGCAACTTCACTTTGTGATCCCAACGCTTCTCGGTCAGAAACCAGATTAATCCGGGCAGCAGAAAAAATGTACCGACGCCGGCCGTAACCACTCGCGGCGAGAAACCAAATCGATCCATCAGCTCGCCAACGAGGTAATTCGAAGCAGCCATCGTCAGCGTCAGTAGCGCCAGTTCCGCCGCGAAGACGCGTCCGCGAAATTTGTCTTCGACCTCGCGTTGCAGCAAGACAGTGGAAAAGACCCAGAGGATGCTGCCGCCACAGTGCGCGATTGCCAGAAACAAAAGGGCCAGAGTGAAACTGCGCGAGACCCCAAAGGCGACATAGAACACGCCGGCAATCAAGAACGCTATACCGATCGCGTTCTGCATTCGCTTTGGTGTTTCGCCCGCCCAACGCTGGGCGACAATTGGCCCAACTGCCGTGCCGATCCCTCGCGCGGTAAACAAAACGCCAATACCGGTTGCAGTTTTCCCCGCGACTGGAAAAACTCTCTCGCCGAACACCGCCAGCAAAGTCAGAATGCCGCCGCCCAATCCCCAGGCGGGTTTCACCATCAAGTATGCCAGCACCCGCGAACGATGCTTGACGTAGCGCGCGCCCTCGATCGTGTCGGTAATGCCGAGGGCTTTGCCGATATTAAGTTTCGCTTTGACGCGCGCCGGACGCCGGGGCAGTTTCACGCTCAAGATCAGCAGAGCTGAAGTAATGAACGTCAGCGAGTCGAGCA
>JAWVEM010000476.1:0-2943 GCA_033856735.1 Blastocatellia bacterium | reverse complement strand
AACATGTAGTAGACACCACAAGTGGCGTAAAAGACTACGCCACTTGTGGTGTCTAATTATAGGTGGTAACTCCTTCCCAGCAAGACTAAACCTCTGCTGAGCTTCAATAAAGGAATGTCCCATTGTTGACCTAATGCCCTCCTTCGGACAAACCCTTTTCGCGGATGTAACGGATCGCTTAAGGGCGAAACTCAAACTAAGACGGTGACCTCGATGAAGAGCCCCGGGCCTGCTTGCTATCGCGGGCCCGGGGAGAAAGTTACAGGGACATGTGCGTAATGGAATCGCTCCAATCGGATTGTCCGGTGGAACCGCCCAGGGCGCGCACCTGGATTGTGTAGGTTGTGCCGGGCGTCAAGCCTTCAAACACGATGTGTTGCGAATCGCCGGTGAACACACTCGTCGCGTCTCCGGTCGGTCCCTTGATTCGACCTTCATACATGCTGGTATTCTTCACCGGATTGACGCTGGCCACGAAGCCACTTCCTGCGTGGGTCGAACAAGTTTGCGCCTCATGACCTGGGTTGAGTGTTGGATCCGGCGCTACCGCTCTCGGTTCTTGTACCAGCAACCAACGATCAAGTTCAGCGGGCACGGCGATTACATGTTTCGCAGTTGATTTGCCCGCCCGCTACCGCAGGCGGTTCTGACTTCAATTGCGCCTCAGATTACGCCGTGACCAGCTCCTCGGCATTCTCTTCGTCACCCTTGAACTGCAATTCATAGAGCCTGGCGTAGAGTCCTCCGTTCTCCAACAACTCTTCGTGAGTTCCCTGCTCTACCAGCCGGCCATTCTCAATGACAAAGATTACGTCGGCGCGGCGCACGGTGGCCAACCGGTGCGCGATCACGATCGAGGTCCGGTCCTCCATCAGATTTCCGAGCGCGTCGAACACAAGCTTCTCAGACTCGGCATCCAGTCCGGCTGAAGGTTCATCCAGGACCAGGATTGGCGCGTCACGAATGATCGCCCGCGCGATGGTAATACGCTGACGCTGGCCGCCCGACAGAGTCACGCCGCGCTCGCCGATCATCGTGTCATACCCGTCGGGCATCTTCGCGATGAACTCGTCGGCATTCGCCAGTTTCGCCGCGCGCACAATCTCTGCTAGCGTGGCTTCCGGCTTTCCGTAAGCAATGTTCTGCGCCACAGTCGCGCGGAACAGAAGCGTCTCTTGCAGGACGAAACTGATCTGTTGTCGCAACGACTTGCTCTTAAAGAGACGAATGTCGGTGCCGTCAATTCTGATTTGACCGGCGGTCAGATCGTAGAAACGCGGCAACAGGCTGACGATGGTGGTCTTGCCCGCGCCGGTTGGCCCGACGAGTGCGGCCAACTGACCAGGCTTAATCGCAAAACTGAGGTCTTTAATAACAGGCTGCTGCGCGTCATATGAAAAATCAACGTGGTCGAATTCGATTTTTCCCTTGAAACGCGGGGCGCGTTTGGCTCTCGGAAGATCGCGGACCTGCATTTCGTTCTCGAGCACTTCGCGAATCCGCTCCCACCCGATCTGGGCTTTCGAAATCGTGTCGGTCATCTTTGAAAGCTCGCGCATCGGCTTGTACATCTTGCCGAGATAGAGCAGAAAGACGAGCATTTCGCCCGGCGTCAACGCGCCGGTCAGCACCAGACGCGCGCCGTACCACAGCACCAGACAAGTGCCGCAGGCCACGATTATCTCGACGATGGGCGCCAGCTTGGCCTTGACGTTCCTTGCTGCCAGGGAGGCTTCGACGCTTTTCAGGCTTTCGCGCTCAAACCGCTCTTGCTCGAAGTCTTCACGCGCAAATGCCTTGACGACACGAATCGAAGAAAGCGTTTCTTCCAGGACGTTAACCACCTGACCTTCTTTGCGCCGTACGGCCCGTGAAGCTTTCTTGATTCGACGCGTGTAGTAATAGACGACCAGAAACAATCCGGGCGCCACCGTCAAAGCGATCAGCGTGAACTGCCAATTCAAATAGAACATCACGATGATCATGCCGCACAGCGTCAGCACGTTGACCAGGATGCCCAGCAGCACCGTTGAAATGAGACTTTGCACGGCATCAATGTCGCTGGTGACTCGGCTGATGAGATCGCCGGTACGCTTTTGATCGTGAAATGAAAGTGAGAGCCGCTGGATGTGACTGTAGAGCACGCGCCGCAGATCATGCATCACCCACTGCCCGACGCTCGTGGTGAGATATTTTTCAACGTAAGAGCTGAGCGCGCCAAAGATCGCGATGACCAGCACGGCCAGAATGGCAAAGTTGAGAATCGAAAACTTATCTGTGCCGATCCAACTCACCACACCGACCAACCAGCCTGACATCCGCTTCGATCCAAAGACATAGTCAAAAACGATCTTGAGCGGCCACGGATCGAGCAGGTCAGTGACGCTTTCCCCAATCACGGCGATAAACGCGAGCGTGAGAGTGAACCAATGTGGAAAAAGCAGATCGGTGATGCGAATCTTTTTCTGGGCCATGATTGGAATGTCGAGCTTGTACCAAGTGTGGCAGTAGCCCGACCGTGAGGGAGGGCTCCTCATCGCGCCATATGGAGCCCTCCCTCACGGTCGGGCTAGTGTCCGGTCCGAACTAGCCGCTATGAGCGGGGTGAATCGATCATCCAGCCAGGCTGGTAAGTTGATTTATCCGGTCGCGCACGGCTTGCGTCAGCATCTGGATCTCCTCCGGGGGAAAGTTGGCGGCGCGGAAGGCGTCCTGTAGTTGCTGGTCGCTCAACTGCGCGAGCAGGCTGCCAATCCATTTGGCCTGGTCCACAGTCACGTGATCGAGCAACTCGCCCTGCTTTCCGCTGAAAGCAAACTGCACGCGATCGTTCTTGACCCGCTCGACGAATTTAGTCTTGACGTACTTCTCCGGTTCGTTGCGGCTATGCGAGATGGCGCCGCCCGTCTTACCAAAGGTCGCGCCCAGATCGCTGATGATGTA
>JAWVEM010000475.1:0-5824 GCA_033856735.1 Blastocatellia bacterium | reverse complement strand
TGATCGATGTTGCCAAGCACCTTTGCATAGTCGAGCACGTCGATCACGATCGCTTTCGCAATGAAAATCGCATCGCGCTGTTCGAAGAGATTTACACGCTGTACGCGCTCAACGAGCTCGACACTTATCGTTATTCGGTTAGCTCTGCCGGCGCGGGTGGCATGGTCCAGATGATTCCCTGGACGTATGCGCTGATGCGCGAGCGCCATTCCGGCGTGGGACTGAACCCTGATTTTGTTGCCGGCATGCGCAACCACGGAAACGCGCTCGAAGCCATGCTGCTCTACATGCAGGACACCTGGAACGATCTCTCCGCGAACGAAGACATCCAATCGGCCCTTAGCGCCAGACAGGCGACTACCACTGAACTGTTGGCCGCGGGCTACAACTCAAACGCGGCGAAGCTGCCGGGTTACATCCGGCGCGCCGGCGCAGGTTGGCGCACGCTGATTCCGCGCGAGACCCAGATGTATTTACAGATTTACCAATCGGTGGATAGCTTAATGAAAGCAAAGGACAATCACTCGCGCAAGAAGAAGTGAGTGGCTTGGTTCGGAGTCCCGCCTTCACGCGGAAACTCCAGGGATTAGATCGGCCGCCTCAAGGCGGAACTCCAAACTCTTACACCCGGCTCCTATGTCGGGTGTTTTGCTTTGGTGGCACAGACTTCAGTCTGTGATGGTGCTTTGGGCTATCTCGGATCACAGACTGAAGTCTGGCCACTCTTCCTACCGCGCCGTTGCATCAACCGAACATTTCGGTCTATAACAGCGTGCCGTTAAGTTGGTCTTCTCAGAAACATACACGCGGTTTTTGAAAGTTTTTGTGTCCGGAGTCTTTTCGGTTTCGAGACTGCGGTCGCTTTCGGAACATTTCATCGGAGCAAACAATGAAATTCAACATTCTCAGAATTATCGTCGTCGCATTAGCTTGCGCCAGCGCCGTGATGCTTATCACCAGAGCCCGCGCGCAAAAATCGCCAGTCAACCAGGAGTTCGCGGTTTCGCTATCGAGCCTGGGCATAGCCATGCCGGCGCAGACACCGGCCGCGCCCGCAACGCCGCGGGAGAAGACGGTTGAGCAGACACACAAGAATATCCAGGTGCTCAAGGGCCTGCCTGATTCGCAACTGGGCACCGTGATGCAATACATCGCGGTTTCTATGGGCCGGCGATGCGATTTCTGTCACGTGAACAAGGGTGGCAACAACTGGGTATGGGAATCCGACGACAAGGAAGAGAAGCTGACGGCCCGCAAGATGATCACGATGACCCTGGCTCTTAACAAAGACAACTTTCGCGGCAGCCCCACGGTGAGTTGCTACACCTGTCATCGCGGCCGCAATACGCCACAGGGCGTTCCGACGTTTCCGCTCCCGACACCTGCGCCGCGTCCGCAACCGCAGGCTCCGGCTGCGGCTTCGGGTCAATCAGGGGCCACGCCGACGCCAACTCCCGCACCGCCAACAGCCGATCAAATTCTGGCGAAGTACGTCGAAGCCCTGGGCGGACAAGCAGCCATCGATAAGATGAAGACGCTCGTGATGAAAGGCACCTACGTCGGCTTCAACGGCGCGTCGTTGACTTACGAAGTGGACTTGGCCGCGCCTGATAAGTTCTACATCAACGTCAATGCACAACAAGGAACTGTCGAGCGAGGCTTCGACGGTAAGGCCGGTTGGGAAAAAGGTCCGCGCGGGGTGAATGAACTCATGAACCCCATGCTCGACGATCTAAAGTCGACGTTCCTGTTCTTCCACAACATCAAACTCAAGGAACAGTTCACCCGTTTGCGTGGAGGCAGGAAGGACAAGATTGGCGACCGCGACGTTATCGTCGTGAATGGCACAACCGCCGACAACCGGCGCGAGCAGCTATTCTTTGACGCTGAAACCGGTCTGCTGCGGCGCCGCATCTCTTATATCGAAACACCTATCGGCGTGATCCCCAACCAAATTGACTTTGAAGACTATCGCGACGTCGATGGCGTGAAGGTTCCGTTCACCGTGAAAGTCTCCTCAGTTGAGCCGGGACTGGTCTCGACGCGTACGTACACCGAGATCAAACTCAACGCGCCGGTGGATGATTCGAAGTTCAAGACGCCGGCGGCGCCGGCGAAGCCGGCAACGCCTTAACGGGATTTTCAGTTAGTGGGCTCAATGGAATTTGTTGAGAGATTCATTGGCTATGTCGACGTCCTCGGCTTCGAGAGTCTAGTTGAGGCAGCGGAGGTCGGAACTGGCCTGTCTTTGGATGAGTTGATAAGCCTACTCAAGGATCTTGGGACTTCGGATCAGCGGCTACAATTCGAAAGAAACGGTCCCATCGTTTGTCCTCAGAGTTCGTATTCGACGCGTAATCTAGATTTCAGGATAACGCAGGTCTCAGACTGTGTCGTGATATCTGCGGAGGTCTCACCTGCTGGTGTCATAAACCTCGTTAACCATTGCTGGGGTGCCGCAATGATGCTTCTTCATAAGGGCATTATGTGCCGGGGCTTCATAACCCGCGGTAAGATTCATCATACAGCTGAACACCTAGTAGGTTCTGGTTATCAACGAGCCTATCGCAATGAAAAGAACGTTTCAGCCTTTAAGCAGGAAGCAAACGAACGGGGGACTCCTTTTGTCGAAGTAGACAGCAATGTCTCGGAATACGTCGATAAGTGTTCCGACAACTGCGTGAAGATGATGTTCTCCCGCTTTGTCAAAAGGGATGGCGACCTGGTTGCGCTCTTTCCGTTCCAGGCACTGAGCCACTCATTTATGAGTAGTGGTGCTAGACCCTTTAAGGCTGAGGCCGAACTCCGAGCGAACGAGAATCTTCGCGGGCGAATAAGGAGGCTCAAAGAGTGCGTCTTGACGCATGTCGATTCAACAAATAGGCGGGCTGTGCAAAAAGCGGGGCATTACATTCGCGCCCTTGATGATCAGCTTGATGTTTGTGATGAGACAGAGGATTTTATCACTGCCTTGGATTCTCCTATTTTGGGGAGAAGCATTATGGAAGAGTTTGGATCTTAACAAATAGCTCATTGATATCTTAAAGGTCGCTGCGCATTTAATCGTCGCGCTTCTCTCCCTCCGCTGGTGGTCGTGATCCTTTGCTTTTCCAACTAAGGGCGCACCGATTAGTTTCTTTCCAGGTTCGCACCTCCTGGTTTTATGAAGTCAAGCAAGTGGAAAGAATTCTGCCTTAGCGCACTGTCGCGCTTATTCCAATTCTTTCAACTGCGTCTCCACATGCTTGAGGGCCGCTTCGAGCTGCGCGCGATAGCGGGCATTCCCCGCGACTTTCAAACGGCTGAGAATTTGGGAACGCGATAGCAGCAGCGACTGTCTGCGGGTTTGTCGCTCTCGTTCATCAGGAGAGAGGAAAGGTTTGGAGCGCGCGGCCTTTTCAGCCTCGGCGTCGCTGATCTGATCTTCGACTGACTTGCTTTCCCAACCGCGCGCCATGGTAGATATCGGTGAAGCCGTGGGAGCGGCTTCCTCCTCGAGCGTTCGCACTAGGGCATGGTCAGCTTGAACTTGTACCAGCCCGATTTGCCAAAGAACCTTCCGCCTTCCCGGTCGTAAAGGGCGAGGTAGAATTTCAGGTCATAGGTTTCGCCGCTTTCCATGTTGAGGGCTTCATACGGCATGAAGAGCTGCAAGTCTTTGTAGACCGCAGGATCATAAGCCGGCGTGAAGTTCACATGGCAAGAGACTCCGCCTTTTTTGTCCCGAAAGTTTGCGTCATCGGTCTTTAGCGGCGTATTGTCTTCGTCGTCATAGAAAAAATACGCGATCATCATGCTCGGGACGCCCTGCCCGTATCTGACTCTGAACGTGGCGTGCACTCGCATACCTTTGACTCCGTCGACGGTGACGTTGTGGACGATTCTCGCGCCTTCATAGACGGCCTCGGGATCGTCCAGAAGCATGGAGGTGAGCGGTCCAGCGCTAACTGGTTGCACCAACTCGATTCGGGGCACGAGCGTTGGCACATCTCCAGATGTCTTCGCCGAAGTCGTGGATCCCGACAGCACGGCGACGGCGAAAATCAGAGCGGCCATCGCCAGGGCTCTGAGGGTTACGGCTTTACTATTCATTGATTATCTCCTTCTACTCTCTACTCTAAAATTCACTGGGTTAATCCCAGCGTAAATTGCAGTTGCTATTCGCTGATTGATTTGGTCAACCCGGAAAGCCAGCGTCCGCATTGTACCTCAAAACCGGACGCTATTCTCATAACAACCAAAAACTCTGCCGCCGTTTCTTTTACCCGTCATCGTCGATGCTGCCTGCGACCATGCTCAGGCGCAAATGCGGTCGATAGAAACAAGCACAGCTAATATCAGCAAAGTGAGTCCGTCTTGCTCCCGTCATTCAACGCTCTGGAGGATCTCAATATTTCGCGTCGACAAAGTCCCTACTGGACTTCAGCAAGGCACCGGTCGACTAGCATGGCCGGATCATCATCATAGAGAACGCGCGCCTTGGTTTGTTTCTGAAGAGTCCGGACCAGACTCTCGACTTCATCCGCGACGCCACCGGTACCCGTCAAGCAACCGATGACTTTACCCTCATCGTAGGCAATCGTGAATTCGTTTAGTGACCCAATCGAGCCGGCCATGATCAGCACAACATCACACGATCGCACCAGGACGACGTTGCGGCCTTTCAAGCCAAAACCCGTATAGATGATCGCGGCGCAGGCGTCCAGCGGCAGTTGATAGCGCTCGACATGTTCGCGTTCATCGGCGGCCGGAGAAATGCCAACGTGAAGCGCACCGGCGTCGCTGGCTGCCTTGCCGGTTTCATAAATCAAGCCAGTAGTCGCACCCGAAAGCAAGATCACGTCCCGACTCGCGATCGCCTTGCCGAGCGCCGCGGCTTTCTCGCGTAAGGCGGTCTCAGTAACGGCTTCTGCCGATCCCATGACTCCGATTTTTATTTTCATAGCACTACCACACGCCATGTTTAGAGGAGGGCTACTGCCCTCCTCTCTTCCGCGCCGAGCCGGGGCCGTCGATCGCCGCTAAACCTCAAAATGTTCGTTGCCCAGATTCTGTGGAATCTCTTCGACCTTTTCTAAGACCGGTTCAATTTCAGGCAACTTCATTTTGTGATCCCAACGCTTCTGGGTTAGAAACCAGATCAATCCGGGCAGCAGAAAAAACGTACCCACCCCGGCCGTGACCACTCGCGGCGATAGACCAAAACGGTCCATCAGCTCGCCGACGAGGTAATTCGAAGCAGCCATCGTCAGCGTGAGTAGCGCCAGTTCCGCTGCGAAGACACGTCCGCGAAATTTGTCTTCGACCTCGCGTTGCAGCAATACAGTGGAAAAGACCCAGAGGATGCTGCCGCCACAGTGCGCGATTGCCAGAAACAACAGCGCCAGAGTGAAACTGCGCGAGACCCCAAAGGCGACGTAGAACACGCCCGCAATCAAAAACGCTATCCCGATCGCGTTCTGCATTCGCTTGGGTGTTTCGCCCGCCCAACGCTGGGCGACAATTGGCCCAACTGCCGTGCCGATCCCTCGCGCGGTAAACAAAACGCCAATACCGGTTGCAGTTTTCCCCGCGACTGGAAAAACTCTTTCGCCGAACACCGCCAGCAAAGTCAGAATGCCGCCGCCCAATCCCCAGGCGGGTTTCACCATCAAGTATGCCAGCACCCGCGAACGATGCTTGACGTAGCGCGCGCCTTCGATCGTGTCGGTAATGCCGAGGGCTTTGCCGATATTAAGTTTCGCTTTGACGCGCGCCGGACGCCGGGGCAGTTTCACGCTCAAGATCAGCAGAGCTGAAGTAATGAACGTCAGCGAGTCGAGCA
>JAWVEM010000474.1:0-3378 GCA_033856735.1 Blastocatellia bacterium | reverse complement strand
ACCCGATCGTCATAAGTGGTTGGGCGAGGACGAGCGCCGACTGATTCGCGAGGGACAGCGAGCCGAAGGGGTGCCAGATTCTCTTCCAGCCGAGCCGGCTGCGCCGCTCAGATGGCGAGAGCTGTGGCGCTATCGACAGGGGTGGGCGATGGGCCTGTCGCGGTTCTTCACTGATCCGGTGTGGTGGCTCTACATCAGTTGGTTGCCGAAGTATCTCGCCGATGCGCGCGGTTTCTCTCTGGTCAAGATTGGTCTCTTCGCCTGGGTGCCTTATGTCGCCGCCGACGCCGGAAGTCTTTCAGGTGGTTGGCTGTCGGGTTACTTAATCGGCCGCGGTTGGAGTGTGGACCGGGCGCGCAAAGTAGTAATTCTGATAGCTGCGCTCCTAATGCCCGCGGGAATTCTAGCGGCTTTTGCGCACGATGCGATGGTCGCGCTGGTTTTGATCGGCGTCGTGCTCTTCGGCTTTCAGGTCTGGATCAACAACGTGCAGACCTTGCCCAGCGATTTCTTCCCGGACAAAGCGGTTGCCTCGGTCGCGGGTTTGGGTGGAAGCGGCGCGGGCATTGGCTCCATGATTTTTATTTTCAGTACGGGCTGGGTGGTGGACCACTTTTCCTACGTGCCGGTATTAGTAGCAGCGGGTTTGCTCGCCCCCTTTGGGACGTTAGTTCTGTTCGCGCTTTCCGGTCCCATCCAGCGCGTGTCTCTAAAGCCGTCGCTAAGACCCGCGGCCGGTTAAGTGGAGATCCGGCTGTGCCGGCTGATGTGCGGAAAGGCTCTGCCTTTCCGATCGATTCAATTAGAATTAAGGAGGCTACGCCTCCAGAAACCGAGGCGTAGCCTCGTTGTATAAATACAGAGAAAAACGGTAAGGCGAAGCCTTACCGCACATCAGAGGGCAGAGCCCAGGAAGACTGGCGGCGTGGGCTCAGTTTTGGATAATGATCATTCCCAATCAAGCAAATAGATATTGGCTTAGCGTATTGAGTATCGCGCTTGCTTTAAGTCTCTTCTCGACCGTCCCTTTGCGCGCACAGGACGCGCGCGAGTTGGATCAAGAACGGACAGCCAGCAAGAAACTCAAAGGCGAACACCCGCTGCTCGAGCTGATGCGAACACGCAAGTCTGCGCTACGGCCCGAATTGTTGGGCGTTCATCCGCGGGTGTACGTCACGGACAAAGAACTCGCTGAGCTGAGACAGCGTTCTCGCACTTCGCACCGCGAGTTGTGGCAGCAGGCAATCAGTCACGTGCGCGCACTCGCGACCGAACCCCCGCCACCACCCGCGGAACAGCGACGCCAGCAGAATGACGTCGGGATCGCGATCGCGGAAGCGGCTTTCGTGTACAAAATCCAAGGGGACAAAAAGTATTTGGACGCCGCCCGCAAGTATATGGACGCGGCCGTCAGTTACGACATTTGGGGTTATGCCAGCAACAAGCCGAATGTGGATCTGGCCGCGGGTCATCTGCTTTACGGATTAGCGTGGGGTTATGATTTGCTCTATCACGACCTCACTGAAAAAGAGCGGACGCGATATCGCGAAAAGCTGATCAAGCAAGCCCGCTTAATGGCTGACTATTTCAAACCAAAGCCCGGAAAGACCTTTGCCTACAGCCAGAATCACACTTTCATTCCCATCACCGGATTGGGCGTCGCGGCGTATGCGCTCTACGACGAAACTCCAGAAGCGCCCGGCTGGGCCAGCCTGACGCGTGCCATCTACGATCGCGTGTTAGCGACATACTCGCAGGACGGCTACTACTACGAAGGTTTTGAGTACTGGATCTTCTCGACCCCGTGGCTGGTCCACTATCTCGACGCGCACGCTCACGCCACCGGCGAGGATCTTTACGATCGTCCGGGCTTTCGTCTGATGCATCAGTACGTCGCGCATTCGATGCTGCCGGGTGTCAATTACGTTTTTGATTTTGGCGACGTCTTCGAGGGACCATTGACGCGCTCCGGCAAAGGTGAAGAGTACCCGCGCACGCATCCGCAGGGGCATTTTAATACGAACTACAACTTGCTCTATCGCCTGGCCCAACGCTTCCAAAGTGGCGAGGCGCAAGGAGTGGCGGAGTGGCTTGAGCGATTCGGTCAGGTTAACGCGGAAGACTTCTGGTCGCTCGTTTGGTACGACGCAAACCTAAAACCTGTGCCCATCGAGCGGCAAGCTGCGTGGCACTACTTTCCGGACCACGATGTTTTTTACTGGCGCAGCGACTGGTCAAAGGACGCGACTGCCTTTGCTTTTAAGTGCGGCCCGCCTGAAGGCCACCACACAGAATCTTTACTGCAACAGTTCCCGGACTGGCGTTTGTCTTCCGGCCACGCGCATCCGGACGCGAACAGCTTCATAATTTTCGCGCGCGGTGAATACCTGACCGGGGATAGCGGCTACGCCGGCCTACCCATGACCGAGCATCACAACACTTTGCTGGTTAATGGCAAGGGCCAGGCAAAAGAGGGTGACGGTCACGACGTATTTGGCGAAGTACCTTACGACCTACTGAATCGGATTCGCATCAGTGAAGTAAAAGTCGAGCAAAACCAGGTCATAGTGCGCGGCGACGGGACTGCGGCCTACGGAGCCGACCTGGGTCTGAAGAAATTCGTGCGCGAGTTTGTCTACAAACCAAGCACAGGCTTCACCGTCTCTGACGAAGTGGAAACAACAAAGCCTGCGGTCCTGACTTTTCTTCTGCACGCTGATAACCGCATCGAGAAAGAAAGCGGCAACCGGTTCAGCATCAAGTCGGGCGGCGTGAAACTGCTGATCGATCCAACACTCGAACAGCCGAATGATCTGTCGGCGCCGATACAAATTCAGAGCGCGATCGAAACGAATATCTTGACCGCCCCCGGCCCACCCGGCGCGGTGGATAAGGGTGAGCGTCAGGCGCGCGGCCAGAAGCTTTTGCTTTCCAATCGTGCGCCCACCACCCGGGCTCGATTCATATTACGACTGAGCATTGGTTAATGTGATAGGTGCAGATACGGCCGCGATTCTTTGATGCACTGGTTTCGGATCTGGAGGAACGTGGTCAACAATCCTGCACGGTTTGTCAGCAGGGGACGAAAGATCAAGATTTCATCACACCGCTCTAGCCAAAATAGGAGCGAACAAAACTGTCGATACCGCATTGACAGGGAAGTGCTCCCTAACGTATAAGACCAGTTGCTAATTATCTGAGCTGAAATTCATGAGCTTGATTAGAACTCAACACAGCCACCATTCGCACCATCATGCCAACCATCATTGGCATCAGGGCAGCGCGTTGGCGGTTGTGATTCGAAGGCTCTACGGTAACCGAGAGTAGCAAAAAGAACACAACCAAAAGCTTCCGAGAACCCGCTGCCAAACATGTGTT
>JAWVEM010000473.1:0-4282 GCA_033856735.1 Blastocatellia bacterium | reverse complement strand
CGCGCAAGGGCCATTTCTTCTATCGCCTCTTCAACTATTTCCTTCACGAACTCCCGGCGCTCGTCCAGCACTTCGAGTACGGCTGATTTGAGCAATTCCTTCAGCTTAGCTTCGTCAATAGATGCCGCCATAATGTCTCCTTGAAGCTTAAAATAGCATTGGCTCCGCGCAAAAGAAAAGAATCAGGAAGCTCAACCACCAAGATTAATACTAAACCCACTCCCTCCTCCACTCGACTGGGTTGGAAAGAACGGCTTAAGCAGGTCCGGCCATTGCCGCAAGGTTGCGCGTCTGGATTAGAAGCTCGCCCGGGCCGGTGAATTCGGCGACGATGCCTTCACCGCTGACCATGCTGCGAAAGAATCCGGCCGCGGCTTTTCTCAAAGTGTACTGCGTTTTAGTGCTAGTGCCTGCTACTGGCCTCGCGCCGGCCTTTCAAAAACTGCTGCGCCTCGTTCAGCCAGCGCTTCTCAGTGCGGTACTTATACGCGGGTGCAGTCTTGACGGCTTCGATACAGGCCTGCATCGAAGTAGCGGCTTCCTGATTGTCACCTAGTCCGGCGTGTGCACGGCCGAGAAGGTAAAGGGCCTCGGGGTCATTAGGACGGTGATCGAGAAACTTCTCCAGCACGCCAAGCGCGTCGCCATATTGTCCGGCGGCCACATAGGTCGAACCTATCTCGCGCCAGATTTCCTGCTGCGCATGAGATTGATCGCGCTGCACGACCTGCTCGAAATGGCCGATGGCTTCCGACAGACGGCCCTGGGCGCGAGCGATGCGTCCCAACTGATAGTGCGCATCCAGCTCATCCGGATCTATCTCGATCGCGCGCTGGAAACGCTCGCGCGCCAAATCCAGCTCGCCTCGCTGCTGATGGATCAACCCCAGATTGTAATGCGCCGATGAATCGCGCGGATTAATTGTCGCCGCTTCGAGGTTTTGCTTGAAGGCGGCGCGCGCGCGCTGGTGGCCGACGACTTCGGTGAAGTAACCCCGGAGCAGAAAGAAGAGCATGAACAACAGAAAGGGTGACGCGAGCACGGTGTGAAACAGGCCATACCAGATCGGTCCGAGCACCAGAGTCCCCAGGCCGCCCAAGAGCGCGATTGCCGCTGCGCGCACAACTGGGGCGCGAAAGACTTCGCGCACCGCAATGACTGACCCAACCGTGAACAGCATAAACTTGGGAATGAAAAAGATAGCCGCAGACATCGTGACTGGATCGTTCAGATCCTTTTCCATGCGAGCCAAGGCCTCCGCGGAAAGCCCCATCGAGCGCCACACTTCGAGAGTTTGCGGGCTCTGCTTGATCATGTCGGCCACAGACGCGGCCTGTATCCCGCTGAAGTGAAAAAACAGCGCGATCAAGATAGTGGCGAGATTGGTGGCAATCAGCACATAGAACATCACTGAAGCCAGCGAAGCGTATTCCTGCCGTACCACCACTCCGAAGCTTCCTTTGCGATCGAAGATGTTGGCGACCAGAGCGAGGAGCGGCACCAGGACAAGAGCGATCGGCAACAGCGAGGCAGCGGCTTGAAACAAGTTGCCGGCCACCGCACCGGGACTTAGAAAGAGCCCTCGGTTGCCGGACACCCATGCGATTGCGAATACGTAAACGAGCTGCGACAAATACGCGCAGACTATGGCCGGCAAGAGCGCTCCGCGATCGCGCACTTCGCGCATCCCGCGAAAAGGCGCGTAGAAGATCATTCCCACAAGTCTTAGCCAGTCAGTCATTTTTAAAGTGGACCAGACTTTAGTCTGGGATTCTCTGTAGGTTTACCATTATCACAGACTGAAGTCTGTGCCACTTTATCGCTCCTCAGGATCGGGCGCGTTCGTTCCGTCACGCCGGTAAGTCGCGCCCGACGGCACCGCGGTGTTATGCGTGTCCCGGCTCATCACCGTCGCCACGCCCAGCGGCCAATAGCGGAACAGCGCTTTGCCATAGACATATTTCTTCGGCACCAGCCCCCAGATACGCGAGTCGCTTGAATTGTCGCGATTGTCACCCATGACAAAATAATATCCGGGCTTCACGTAAATCGGCGGCTTGCTGTAGGGGTTCATATTCAAGTGCGGGTCAAGATAGGTCTCGATCAGGTCACGGCCGTTTACGTTAACGTGCCCGCCGCGGACCTCGACCGTGTCGCCCGGCAAACCAATGACGCGTTTGATGTAGCTCTTTGAAGGGTCGTCGGGAAACCAAAACACAATGACGTCGCCCCGATAAATTTTCGGCGCCCAACCATAGTCGTCGTAGTAAATTAATTTATTAACGAAAATCCGCTCGCCGTCATGCAGGTACGGGAGCATTGAGGTGCCTTCGACCTTCACCGGTTGGACGATGAATACCATCACCAACGCCAACACCATCAGCGCGAAGATCAGATCGCGGATTAGCAGACGTGATTCATGCCACAGGTGTTTTCGCGCCGCATCCCTGGGCCGCTGGACCTGTATGTCGTTGTCATCGTCCGGATGAACGGTGCCGAATGGCGGTGGCTGGTTAAATTGCTTACCAAACATGCTGTTCGCAGGATGAAGAAGACGGTACTTGACGGCTGTTAGAAGCGCTCAACAACGATCCCGTTTGCCTCTCATAAATCCTTTATCGAGGTTATCCGTCGGTTGCTTGCATTGTCAAACCAACGGAGCGCAAGCATCCTGGGTCAGTTTTAGAGTTCAAGCTTTAGCTTGCGGCTGAGGTCAGCACCATCTGAGTGAGCCGGTGGATTTAAGACTCAAGGCTGGCCAAAGTGAACCCAAGCTTGACAGGTGTCGGCGCGGCTCTCTATCATCCCCACACGTCGGCAGGTAGAAATCCCAACCGAACAAATCAGCTATTGAATCGCCAAACACCGGAGGCTCAAATTCGTGATTAAGCTCGACATCATCAATCGACTTGCCGATCAAACCGGCATCCCAAAGTTGAAGGCTGAACAAGCTGTGGATGCTCTGTTTCATTCGATGAAGGAAGCGCTGTCCCGCGGCGACCGCATCGAGCTGCGCGGGTTTGGCGTATTTATTGTCAAACCACGTAAACGCGGCGTGGGCCGCAACCCGCGCACCGGCGAAGAGGTGGCCATCCCTTCAGGTAAGACGATCCGCTTCAAGCCGGGTAAGGAACTGCAAGCCCACGAAGACGGCGAAGATCTGGCAACTGAATAAGTCTGATCTGGGCCTTTGAAAATTCGAGAGCCGGAAGTTAGCTTTGACGCGGACGCGTTCTCTTGCTAACTTCCGGCTTTTCGTTTCCGCGATTGAATAGTATGTCGACAGCCGCCGATACCTCACCGCAACTCATGGCTCCGGAACTGCCACCGAGCCGCAAGCCCACCACGCGACAGTGGCTCCTGCACGTGGCGTTATTTGTCGTCACCGCAATCACCACTACTATTTCAGGGATCGTCTGGGTTGCCGGTTCCGAGATGGACACCAGCGGCGGCGCGCCGGCGCAAACCGGGGGCATGTCGGGCTCTGTTCTGCTGATCCCCTGGTACTACGTCAGAGGCATTGGCGAACTCACGTGGCAAGCGCTCACTCATCCGGCGCTGCTGATGCCTGGCCTCGAGTTTTCGGTTGCGCTGCTGGCCATCCTCACCGCGCACGAGTTCGGCCATTACTTTTTTTGTCGCTACTACGGCGTGGATGCCACTCTGCCATTCTTCATTCCGCAGCCGCCCGGGCTTCTGCCGGGTACGTTCGGCGCATTCATCAGGATGAAATCTCACGTGCCCTCGCGGCGGGCTTTGTTCGACATCGGTCTCGCCGGTCCTCTGGCAGGATTCGTCGTCATCGTTCCGATTGCTTTCGCTGGCGTGCTGACGCTGCAACATGGGAATTTTACGGCGGGCGATGCGGGTGGCATCACTTTTAACGACCCGTTGCTGTTTCGTTTGATTGCCCGCGCGTTCAGGATTGATCTGACGAGCTCTGTCGTGAACTCCTTTTACCTTGCCGCCTGGGTTGGCTTGCTCGTCACCGCCTTGAATCTAATGCCGGTGGGCCAACTCGACGGCGGGCACGGAACTTTTGCGGCGTTCGGCGACGTTGCGCACCACTGGATTGGACGCGTGGCGTTTGTGACTATGGTTGCGTTGTCAGTTTTGGGATGGTTTTGGCACGGCAGCCCGAGCGGGTTTCTCTACGTAGTGCTGCTGGCAGTAATGCTGCGCGTCCGTCATCCCCGGCCCGAACAGATGGAGCCGCTGGGCGCAGCGCGCGTGGCTATCGGGATCATCACGCTGATAGTTTTTGCGCTTTGCTTTCTGCCGT
>JAWVEM010000472.1:0-6470 GCA_033856735.1 Blastocatellia bacterium | reverse complement strand
GCGCGCGTTGCCGCGCGAAGTGATCGACGACTTCGGTCGCGGTTTTGCGGCCAACGAAGGGTGCGAGTTCGTCTACGGTGGCATTGGCAATTTTCTGTATGGAACCGAACTGTCGCAGGAGCCGCGTCTTGCGTTTCTCTCCGACACCGGGAATCGCCGATAGCTCAGAAGTGAAATCCCGCAGCTCGCGCCGCTTGCGATGATAGGTGACGGCGTAGCGATGCGTCTCGTCGCGAATCATTTGGATTAAGCGCAGGATCGGCGAATGCGGATCGAGATAGATGGGCTCGTCTTCACGGCCCTTGACCAACAGGTAAGCAACGTCGTTGTGACGCAGCGGCGGTTTCACCACGCCAATCATCGGCACGGCTTCCAGATCGAGTTCGCGCATGGCTTCGGCCGCGGCGTTAAGCTGCCCTTTACCGCCGTCAATCATTATTAAATCGGGCAGAGACTTTTCCTCGTCGCGAACCCGGCGATAACGCCGCAGCACCGCTTCGTGCATCGAAGCGAAATCATTCGAGCCTTCAACCGATCTGATCTTGAACTTGCGATATTCGTTGCGGTTCATCTTGCCGTTCTCGTTTACGACCATGCCCGCAACGTTTTCGGCGCCCTGGATGTGCGAGATATCAAACGACTCGATCCGCGCCGGAAAGCGTGGCAGCTCCAAAGTCTCCTGCATTTCTTCGAGCACCCGTTTCATATCGGGCTTCAGCACGCGAAAGCGCTGTTCGAAAGCGAGCTTGGCATTCTTCTCGACCAGATCGATCATGTCGCGCTTTTCGCCGCGCTGCGGAGCGAGGATGTGCACGCGCCTGCCCTTGCGTTCGCGGAGAGCTTTTTCCAGCAGTTCGCGATCGTTGAACTCGATCGGCACGTGAACCTCGCGCGGCACATAGTCACTCGAGTAATACTGCGCCAGCACTTCGCTTAAAAATTCCGCTGGGTTGAAATCCCCTGCCGGCAGATCTTCCCAAAAAAATTCGCGCCGCCCGACGATGTCGCCGTCGCGCATCGTGAATAGTTGCAGCGCCAAACGCTCACCTTCGCGATAGTAGCCAAAGATGTCGAGGTCAGTCTCTCCGGTAGTCGCCATCTTCTGCTGCTCGGAGAGCTTTATTACCGTCTTGCGCAAGTCGCGATACTTGGCGGCCAGTTCGTAACGCAGGTCCGCGGAAGCGTGCTCCATGCGCTCAGCCAATTGGCCGGCCAGTTCTGTATTGCGGCCTTCCAAGAGCAACCGGACGTCGCGCACCGCTTCCTGATATTCCTCGGGCGTGCACAGACCTTTCACGCACGGGCCCAGGCATCGTTTGATGTGATACTCGAGACACGGCCGCGGGGCTTTGCCGTCGATCTCTATGTCGCAGGTGCGCAGTTGGAACGTCCGGTTTATCAAATCAATAGTTCGGCGGGCCATCGACGCCGGCAAAAATGGTCCGAAGTAAAGCGCGCCGTCATTTTGAATTCGTCTCGTGATCACGCACTTCGGAAAAGGCTCGTTGATGGTGAGCTTTAAGTGCGGATAAGACTTGTCGTCTTTCAGTTTGTAATTAAAGTAGGGCTGGTGCTGTTTGACCAGGGTCGCTTCGAGGATGAAAGCTTCGACTTCGTTATCGGTGACAATGATTTCAACGTCGGCAATTTGCCGGACCAACTCCGCGGTCTTGATGCCATAGCTGTAGTCGCCGGCGCGTCCCCCTTGAAAATACGAGCGCACGCGGTTGCGCAGGTTCTTCGCCTTGCCGATATAGATGATCTTGCCGGTCGAGTTCTTGTATAGATAGACTCCGGGCGATCTCGGGATTTCCTTTAGTTTTTCGTCTAAGGTCACAGTTTCTTTAGGCCTTGGGCCTTTGAGAGAAATAATCCCATGCAAGGGCGCACGGGCGCAAAGACAGGAGAGCGGCTTTCTTATCGCCCTGACGAAGCCCCGGTTGAGATGGCCACCCGCGGCCGGGTGCTACACACCGACGCGCACTATCCGCCGGTGTTTTGAGATCAAGTCTCGCTACGGTTGCGCGCTGGTCGGGACCACCCTGGGGGCGGGGCGCACGACTTTACTGCGAAGGGCAATTCATCGAATCACCGGCGTTCGAGGTGCCCGGTGGTTGCCGCGACACAACCGGAGCCAGTGATGCCTTTCACCGTGGATTTATTATGGTCTGTTGCAGGGCGAGGACATTGAAACTTGCCTGCAATTTGGTAACGCTGTCGCGGCGTTAGAGTGTCGATCGTTGGGTGCGCGCGGCGTTACCCACCGAGGATGAACTTAACGAGTTCCTGGCCTAACTTGATTTGTAGGTGAACTTCGGGATTCAGTCCGGCGAGTTTGTGATTACCGGCAAACGCGGAGTATTATCACACTGTTCGCCTAATACAAGGGGTTATCATCGGTCGCTCGCTGATATTGTCAAAACGCCCGCCCATTCACACTCTGATCGTTTACTTCAAATGAAAAAATTCATCTCGATTACTTTTGCACTAGTGGCAGTCGCCTGTCTGTTTGCCGTTTCAGCTGAGACTCAGAAGATTTCTGTGATAGTGGCCACGGAGACCGATCTGGGCGTAACCAAGACGGGGCCGGATTCGATAGCCCCGGGCGCCAACGTTTCCTATACGATTACTGTTTTTAATGGCGGGCCAGATGCCGGCGTCAACGCGGTATTGAATGACCCGCTGCCGGCGGGAACAACCTTTGTTTCCATCTCTGCTCTGAGTGGTTGGAATTGCACGACTCCGCCCGTCGGCACCAACGGAACCGTTAACTGTACCAATCCATCTTTCGGCGTGACCGCCGGACAAAGCTTTACCCTGGTAGTTAACGTTGATCAAGAAGCGATGGCCGGAAGTTTCGTCTCCAACACGGCCACGATCTCGTCGAGCACGCCTGATGTAAACGACGAGAACGATAGCTCAACCTCCTCGGCGCTGGTAACGGGCGCGTCGGCAGATCTGAGTGTAAACAAAGTGGCCAGCGCTGATACGATCTCTGCGGACTCTGATCTGACTTATACCATCACCGTGTCCAACGGTGGGCCCGATACCGCGACCAGTGCCACCTTAACCGATCCCCTGAAGGGGAATTTGACTTTCGTTTCACTTGCGCAGCCGGCAGGCTGGACCTGCTCGGCGCTGACGCCAGGTTCGGGGGGAACGCTCTCATGCTCGAGAGATCTTCCCGCCGGCAGTGGTCCACAAGTTTTCACCCTGGTTACTCATATTCCGCCCGGGACACCTGACAACACTTTCTATAACAACATAGCCACGGTAAGCACGACCGCGACAGATCCGACTTCGGAAAATGATTCTGGGGCTGCCGGAACTACTGTGGGATGTGTAACGGATCCGGTGGTGAACTCCAACGCCGACAGTGGTCCCGGCTCGCTGCGGCAAGCCATCAAGGACGCATGCGCCGGCAGCACCATCACGTTCAACGGCGTGGTTAGCCCGATCACGCTTGCGAGCGAGTTGGCGATAAACAAGGCCTTGACCATTCAAGGGCCGGGCGCAAGCATGTTGACGATTTCAGGCAACACGGCCGTACGCGTTTTCAACGTGACGACGGGTAGCCCCGACGTGGTCACCTTCTCTGGATTGACGATTGCGAACGGGAAGGTCGCCAGCTCCACGGGTGGCGGGATTCTCAATAACAGCACGGCCACGGTTAACA
Source organism: Blastocatellia bacterium (assembly GCA_033856735.1). Classification (GTDB taxonomy): domain Bacteria; phylum Acidobacteriota; class Blastocatellia; order Pyrinomonadales; family Pyrinomonadaceae; genus UBA11740. The sequence continues at coordinate 2,794 of JAWVEM010000472.1, read as the reverse complement.
TCCTTAACAGCACGCTCAGCAGTAACGATGCGGGAACCAACGGCAGTTCTCAGGGTGGCGGCATTTTCAATAGCAGCACCGGCACAGTCAATGTCACCAGCAGCACTTTCAACAATAACTCTGCCGGATACGGCGCCGGCATTTTCAATAACAGCACCGGCACATTCAATGTCACCAGCAGCACGATTAACAACAATCCCGCTAACTTGAGCGGCGGTGGCATCTACAACAACGGCACCGGGACCGTTAATGTTACCAACAGTACGCTCAGTGCTAACTCGGCGGGGGCTGGGGGTGGAATATTCAATGTCCAGGGCACCGTCAACGTCACTAACAGTACTGTCAGTAGCAACACTGCACCTGGCCCCGCCGGCGCCGGTGGCGGTATCTACAACAACACGCCGACAGCGCCGCAGTTGAATATCAAGAACAGTATTATTGGGGCCAACACCTCAACGAACGGTCCTGATCTGGTGGGTACGTTCAACTCGCAGGACTACAACCTGATTGGCAACACGAGCGGTGCCACCATCGGCGGCACTACGACGCACGATATCAACAACGTCAACCCGAATCTCTCGGCCCTGGCAAATAATGGGGGACCGACCCAGACGATGCTGCCGCTGCCGACCAGTCCGGCAATCGACGCAGCTCCTCCCGCGAACCTGCCCGCCGATACTTTTGATGTTGACGGCGACGCAAACACGGCGGAAGCCTTGCCGCTCGATCAAAGAGGATTTCCGCGTGTGGTCGGCGCCAACTTTGATATCGGCGCGGTAGAGACGAATTATGCGATCACGGCGACGGCTGGAACTCCGCAGAGCACCTCGGTCAACACCGCCTTCGCGACGGCCCTCAAAGCCACTGTTACTGAATCGGGCACTGCGAAAAGCGGTATCTCGGTGACGTTCACCGCGCCGGGAAGCGGCGCCAGCGGCACCTTCCCCGGACCGTCCACGACCGCCGTTGTCTCGACTGACGTTACTGGCGCGGCAACTGCTCCAACCTTCACTGCTAATGCAATCGGCGGCAGTTACAACGTGATCGCCAGTATCGGCACGGGACAGCCTACTGCTACCTTTGCGCTGACTAATAATAAGCTTAGCCAGACTATCAATTTTGCGCAGCCGGCTGACAAGACCTTTGGCAATCCGGATTTCGCGGTCACTGCGACGGCCACTTCCGGATTAGCAGTGGGCTTCGCGGCCAGCGGCAATTGCACCGTGAGCAGCGCCGGCACAGTGCACCTCACCGGGGCCGGCTCATGCACCATCACAGCATCACAGGCCGGCAATGCTACCTATAACTCGGCGCTTGATGTAGCACGGACTTTCAACATAGCGAAAGCTGCCACCAGCACGGCAGTCACTTCGTCGGTTAACCCGTCCAGCTCGGGACAAAGTGTGACCTTTACCGCGACGGTGACATCGACGGCTGGCGCCCCGACCGGAACGGTGCAGTTTAAAGATAACGGCGTGAATTTGGGATCGACGGTAATTGTGAATGGAAGCGGGGTTGCCCAACTGACAACTTCGTCGCTGACCGGCGGCGTACATCCGATTACCGCCGACTACAGCGGCGACGGAAACTTCAATGCGAGTAGTGGCTCGCTCTCCGGCGGACAGACCGTCGGCGTTGTGCTGGTCTTCAGCTCGACGACTTACAACACGACTGAAAGCTCGCGTGCAGTGACCATCACCGTACAGCGAACCGGCGATTCTTCCCCGGCGGTAACGGTGGACTATGCGACTCCGGATGACAGTTCGGCGACGCCCACCATCCTGCCCTGCTCGACGGCAGGGTTCGTATCCCCGCGATGTGATTTCACTACTGCTACCGGAACCCTGAAGTTTGCGGCGGGCGAGAATTCAAAGACCTTCGAGGTGCTGATTTCCCAGGACAACTACGTGGAAGGAACTGAGACCTTTGCCTTGACGCTGTCAAATCCGACCAACGGCGCGGTACTGGGTACGCCGTCGACGGCCAATGTCGTGATTGCTGACGACGTAACTGAACCGGCGGCCAACCCGATCGATGACTCGACCAACTTTGTGCGCCAGCACTATCACGACTTCCTGAATCGTGAACCGCTGCCGGCGGATGCGGCTGGTCTCAACTTCTGGGTGAACCAGATTGAAAGTTGTGGATCCGATCAAGCTTGTCGCGATCTGAAAAGGGTGAATGTCTCGGGGGCGTTCTTCCTGTCGATCGAATTCCAACAGAGCGGTTACTACGTCTACCGGACCTACAAGACGGCCTTTGGAGATATTAATCCACCGACCGTGCCGGTTCCGGTGAGATACCGTGAGTTCATTACGGACACGAAGGAAGTGCAGCGAGGCGTCATCGTGGGTCAGGGGGCCTGGCAGGCGCAGCTCGACGCGAACAAGCAGGCTTATGCTCTGGCATTCGTGACGCGCGCTGGCTTCCAGTCGCGTTATCCGTCCAGCATGACTGCCACGGCTTTTGTCGACGGGCTGAATGCGAACGCCGGAAATGTTTTGACTCCGACTCAACGTGCGGACTTGATCAGCGAACTGACGCCAAACCCGGCAGACTCGGCATTACGCGCAGATGTGCTAATGAAGATTGCCGAGAACGCGTTGCTGAAGCAGCAGGAAATGAATCGGTCCTTTGTGCTGATGCAGTACTTCGGGTATCTGCGGAGAAACCCCGATGCGGCGCCGGAAGCAGGGTTGAACTTTAACGGCTTCAACTTCTGGCTGAACAAGCTGAACAGCTTTAACGGCAACTTCGTCAACGCCGACATGGTGAAGGCATTCATTACGTCGGG
>JAWVEM010000471.1:0-3243 GCA_033856735.1 Blastocatellia bacterium | reverse complement strand
TCAATGTCATCCGTAACAAAGTGCGCGTTGGTCACGGCAATATGCTTGATCAATTCGCGCGGATCGGCGACGCGCATCGAATAGATGCCGAAGGCCCGCAGACGCACCATGCCGAAGTCCGCATCGCGCATCATTACAGGATTCGAAGTGCCCCACTTCAGATCGGTGAATTGTTTAGTGTTGACGAAATAGACTTCCGACTTGATGGGCGAGTTGAATCCGTGTTTCCACGCGCCAATCTTGGAAAGGATCGGAGTATTGCCGCCATCGACGCTGTAACGTCCCGGGCCGAACACGTCGGCAATCTGTCCTTCATGAACAAAGACTGCCGCCTGCGATTCGCGCACGATCAACTGCGCTCCATTCTTGATTTCCTGATCGCGAACCGGAAATCGATAAAGCATCGTATTGCTCGAATCGTCGAGCCACTCAATGACTTCAATGAACTGCGCGCTCGGACTGAGCCGGTCAAGAATTCCCATTTGTTTGCTGTCTCCTTTTGCGGGCCCGGTGAAATTAGTCTCGGGCCGCAGGTATTATACGGTCAAAACGCGGGCGGGGTTCAACTCGGACAGTGAATGGACAGGTTTCACAGGATTAACAAGTCAGAAGTCAGCACCAGAAGAGGGTTATCAGGGCGGCTGCTTCTCTTTGAATCCGGTCAATCATGTAAATCCTGTCGATATCTCTTGTGTTTCCGACCAGCCACCATGACGAGTGCCGCCAGTCCTCCGGCCGAATCGATCATGCAGTCGTAAATCGAAGCGGTGCGCGATGGGACAAAGCTCTGATGGAACTCGTCGCTAAGTGAATAAGCAATCACCAGCAATAGAGAAATCCAGAACCAACGCTGGCGGAATAGTACAGAGGTTGAAGTCCGAAACGGGCGCGCGGCCAGCAGGGCAAGGATCGCATACTCGGAAAAGTGTCCGGCTTTGCGCAGTAGGAAATGCAGAGTCCTGAGCGTTGCGTCGCTGGCGTGGGGAAACAGCCATTGAAGGGGCCGGACCAGAAACAACGACGTGTGAGGGGCCGAGAGCAGATTGCTGGAGCCGATGAATATTAACGCCGCCCATAGGATAAGAGGGCCGTAGCGCGATAGGCGACGTTTGGAGTGCGGTGGCGAGCGAAGCGCGACACCGCTTTGGATAACGAAGGTCAACATTCAAAGCGCCGTCGCCGCTTCGCTCTGCCGGCGCACTCCAAATTTCTTATTTCCTAGAGCGCTGAAGCCCCGGAAACGATCTCGATGATCTCTCTGGTTATGGCCGCCTGGCGCACGCGATTCATGTTTAGCGTTAGTGAGGAGATCAAATCGCCGGCGTTCTTTGAAGCGGCATCCATGGCGGTCATGCGCGCACCCTGTTCGGAAGCCACTGATTCGAGCAGGGCCCGAAAGATTTGCGTTTCGACCAGGCGCGGCAGCAACCGGCTGAAAATTTCCGCAGGCGGCTGTTCGTAAATGTAATTCTGCGTCGTGGCGGCTTCTGGGTTTTCGGCTTCCTCAGTCGTGCGAGAGATGGGCAGGAGTTGTTCGACTACTATTCGCTGGTTCAGCACCGATTTGAATTCGGCAAAGATCAGGAAGACTTTGTCGATTTCTTCGTCTTCAGTAAATCGCTTGACTACATCGCGGGCGACCTCGAGCGCTTCTGAAAAATCGATCCGCCCTTTGCCGGACAGGCCGACGTATTCGCCGGCGACCTCTGCGCGCTTTCTGAAAAAGTGGCGCCCTTTGCGGCCCACCGCCAGCAACTCGACTTTCTTCCCGGAATTTTCTTTCAGGAAGGTCTGGCCCGCTTTGATCAAGTTGGTATTGAAGGCGCCGCACAATCCCTTATCCGCCGTGATCAAAACGACTAGATAACGCTCGTCGCCACGCGCATCGAGCAAAGGATGATGAAAGTCTTCCGGAATTTGCGCGGCCAGCGAGCCGAGCACTTCCGTCATCTTGTTGGCGAAGGGGCGCGCGTTGACGACGCGGTCCTGCGCGCGCTTCAACTTCGCCGCCGACACCATCTTCATTGCCTTGGTGATTTGCTGCGTGTTCTTTACCGACTTAATGCGCCGGCGAATGTCTAAAAGATTTGCCATGAAAAATGTAGGGGCAGGGCTGTCCCTGCCCGTGTCTTTCGAAAGTAGCGGGCAGGGACGAGCCCTGCCCCTACACTTACGCTGCTGCTGCTCGTGTAGACTCAGCCCAGCGATCCTTGAAGTCCTTCAGAGACTGTTCCAGGTCCTGTTGGATCTCGTCGGTGATGGCTTTCTTCTCGCGAATCTTTTGCAGGACGGCGGGATGCGAATTCTCGATAAAGCCCTGCAGCTCAGTTTCAAACCGGCGAATGTCTTCTATCGCCACGTCGTCGGTAAAGCCATTGATCGCCGACCAGATGATCAGCACCTGCTTTTCGACGTCCATCGGCTGGTATTGCGGCTGCTTCAAAATCTCAGTCAGACGCTGACCGCGGGCAAGCTGCGACTGGGTCGCTTTGTCCAGGTCCGAGCCGAACTGCGCAAACGCCGCCAGTTCGCGATACTGAGCAAGATCAAGGCGCAGAGTACCGGCGACCTGCTTCATGGCTTTGATCTGGGCGGCGCCGCCGACGCGCGAGACTGAATTACCGACGTTGATTGCGGGGCGAATGCCGGCGTTGAAGAGATCGCCTTCCAGGAAAATCTGTCCGTCGGTAATCGAAATTACGTTCGTCGGAATGTACGCCGAAATGTCGCCGGCCTGGGTTTCGATTATCGGCAAACTGGTTAAAGAGCCGCCGCCCTTGAGGTCAGAAAGTTTCGCGGCGCGCTCGAGCAAACGCGAGTGCAGATAGAACACGTCGCCGGGATAAGCTTCGCGGCCCGGCGGCCGTCGCAGCAGCAAAGATATCTCGCGATACGCGGCGGCTTGCTTCGAAAGATCGTCGTAGATAGTCAGCGCGTGCTGGCCGCGATCGCGGAAGTACTCGCCGATCGCCGCGCCCGAGTAAGGCGCGAGAAATTGCATGGCGGCGGGATCCGAAGCAGTCGCTTTGACGACAATCGTATAATCCATCGCGCCAAAGTCGTGCAGAGTCTTTACCACCTGCGCGACGGTGGAAGCCTTCTGGCCAATCGCCACATAAATGCAGATGACGTCCTTGCCGCGCTGGTTGATGATTGTGTCGACGGCCACGGCCGTCTTGCCGGTTTGGCGGTCGCCAATGATCAGTTCGCGCTGGCCGCGGCCAATTGGCACCATGGAATCGA
>JAWVEM010000470.1:0-2740 GCA_033856735.1 Blastocatellia bacterium | reverse complement strand
TTCAACGCGGCATCCTCTCTTTAGTCCTACCAGTGCATCAGCATACCCATTCATGAAGGCCGATCGACAGGCCTCTCCAAAGTTCCAACCCCGCCTCAAGTAACGTGATCGCTGAGGCCGTCCTGCGCCGTTGTCTCCTATCTAGTAACGCCGGCGTCGATGTCGCTTGCGAAGCTTGTAGGTGTATAGCGCTCCACTGCCCGCGCCGACCGCGGTACCTATTGCAGCACCCTTCTTTCCGCCGGTCAGGGCGCCAATGCCGGCGCCGGCGACCGCCGTTCCGGCCACTGTCAGTTTGTCTCGATGCTTCTGCACGAAAGTCCTGCGATGACGACGATGACGTACCCTTTGAGCTGATGCGATCGGTCCGGCCGCAAAAGCCAGGATCAGCATTACTAATAAGATGGATAGAACTCTTTTCATACTCACTCCCTGTTCTGATTTAGGGCAACGCCATTGCGGGCGGCCCTGCATTGTTATGTTTTCGAAGTGCTCTGGTTAGACATGGAGACTCAGAGCACGTTTTATGCCATACGGAGAGAGCCCCGGACTGGACATGAGTATATCTCACGTGTAGTATATATCTCTCGTACACGCTATTTTCCGCATGTGATAGTCCCCGGCGTCCCGAGGAGGGCGCGCATTATTATTCAGATTCGAGTCGACGAACTACTGGCCGAGCAGGGTCGGACATTTTACTGGTTGGCAAAACAGACCGGCATCAGCCATACCACGCTGTGGCGATTAAAGAAGGGCAAGGCTTTTGGGATGAATCTCGACACCCTGGAAAAGATGTGCCGCGTGCTCGAGTGTCAACCGGGCGACATCCTCACGCTCCCAGGCAAGAAAACGAACGGCCGCAATCGTAAGACTGAAAGCAAACCAAAACGATGAGCATTAAAGAAAAACCTTTTTCGTTTAGATTCGTCGAAGCTGAGGCCAATCTGCTTCTGGAGTTAACGAATGCTACCGATCGCACGCTTAAGAGCGTCGAAGTTCTAACGGTCTTTCTGAAAGATGAAGTAACTCCCGGCGGTGGCCCCTCGCAAGCCCACATCAAATTCGATGCTATTGAACGGATTCTGCCTACTGAAAAGTCCATCATGGGACACCGCACCTGGATTAACGGCAAGCCGGTCGCCAACGAGCGCGACCTGTTGGGGCGGCTGCAAGTGATCGCCGGCCAGGCCCACCCTTACGTTCTGGATATCTCGTGGCAGGACGCCGACGGCAAAACCCGTTTTCAACGAATACCCGTTGGGCACTCGTCGCCAGTAGCACATTGATAACGGCCCGAGGATCTTCGCTTAGGATTGCGAAGAGCTTCCACGAACCATAGCGGTCGCTTGGCTTACGCCTTCTTGACGAACTTCAGCGCCAGGCCATTCATGCAATAGCGCAGGCCGGTCGGCTTCGGGCCATCATCGAAGACGTGTCCAGAATGCGCATCGCATCTCGCGCACAAAACTTCCGTACGGGTCATCGACAGACTGTTATCGACCTCTTCCCGCACGTTCTCTTTCTTAATCGGCGCCCAGAAACTCGGCCAGCCAGTCCCTGAATCAAACTTGGTGGCAGAGCTGAACAGCGGCAGCTCACATGCGGCACATTCAAAAGTGCCTTGCTCGTGAATGTCGTTCAGGGGGCTCGAGAACGGCGCTTCAGTTCCCTTCTGGCGCATTACGTTGTACTGCTCCGGCGTGAGCACTTGCTTCCACTCTGCATCAGTCTTAATCACTTTATTGATTCCCTTCGGTTTCAAGCTATTGCCTTGCGGTTCATTGGAATGAATATCGTTCTGCGCCAGCGTCCGGACTGAAGGAAGCCTGGTAAGCACAGCAAATGCTCCCAATGTCAGCGAAGATGAAAGAAAGTAACGTCGGTTCATATCTAATCTCCTTGAGTGCCGATGGTCTCGTCAACCAAAGTACGTGCTCAATGGCTGTAGCGGATTTTTGAAAGCTCGGCTTTCCTTCGATGCTAAAGAAACCTACATTGACAGCCTGATCACGTCACGTCTGGCGCTCTGATGCCGCCGATCCTCTTCTGGCACGGGCCGAATTGTGATTCGCTCACAACCATACAAACAATTTCGACAGATCATTTTAGCGACTAGTGTCGGATGCGGACTGCATTAGAACACCTTCAATCGACCCGGACCATTCCTGATATCGCTCTTTTGTCAGCTTAAATGACCACCTATGGCAATGGCATCAACATTGCCATAGAGCCCTCGGAGTCAAGACAACACTAACAAGCGACGCGGCGGCTTCTAAATTAAAATGTGAGGCGGACGTCGCCGCGGTAAATCAACAACCAGAATCAAATTGAGGAAAAAATGAGAACACTATCTTGCTTAATATCCGGGCTGCTCTTGCTGGCGCCTGCGCTGCAAACGGCGAACGCGCGTCAACAGACAGACAAGCAGACCTCCAACATCGAACAGGTCAAGATCAAAATTGCCAAGCTGGGCGTCGGTGACAAAGCCAGGGCAACGATTACCACCAACAACGGCGCCAAGACAAAGGGCTATATCTATCGGGCCGGCGATGATAATTTCGAAATGCGCGATCGCAAGACAGGCGCGTCCACAACTATCCGCTACGCTGACGTGGCGAAGATCGACGGCAATCGTGGTCATTCAGTCATGAGAAATGTTTTGATCGCAGTGGGAATCGGTTCGGCCGTGGTTCTAACCGCAGTCTATCTCGCCATCCTCCGCAACGAAAGATAAGAGAAA
>JAWVEM010000469.1:0-5840 GCA_033856735.1 Blastocatellia bacterium | reverse complement strand
GCGATCGACGACGGCGCGGGCGTGGCGGTGGCGATGCAGGCGGCCCAGTTATTGAAGCAGATGCATCTGCGGCCGAAGCGAACGCTGCGCGTCATTGCCTGGATGAATGAAGAGAACGGTACGATGGGCGCCCGCACCTACGCAAAGGATTATCAGAACGAGGTCGCCAATCATTTCGCGGCCATCGAAACCGATCTCGGCGCCGGGCATCCTTTGGGATTTTACGCACAAGGCAAGCCGGAGATCTTAACGTTGCTGCAACCGCTCGCATCGCTTTTGCAAAGCCAGGGAGCGGGTGTCACGCGTCTGGTGGAAGAGACAGGTTCTGATGTCGAGCCGTTAGGCGCCGCGGGCGTGCCGACGTTCGCCCCCATTCAGGATGCACGGACCTATTTCAATTATCATCACACGGCTGCAGACACTTTGGATAAAATTAATCCCCGAGAGTTGCAGGAGAACTGCGCCGTGGTGGCGGCCCTGGCGTACACATTGGCGAGCATGCCCCAATCGTTGCCGCGGTAATATTAACCACAAAGACACAGAGCGCACTAAGAAAAGAGGTAACCAGCAAACCGTCTTATCGCCGATTGACGTTCTTTCTTCGTGCCTTTGTGTCTTAGTGGTGAAGTCAATGACCGACCATCCTCAGCCAACGATTCTTCATTTCGATTCCATCGACTCAACAAATCTCGAGGCGTTGCGCCAGGCACGGGCGGGGGCCGCGGAAGGTCTGTGCATCGTGGCGCGCGCACAGACGCAGGGGCGCGGGCGTCTCGATCGCAGTTGGCAGTCGCCGAAAGATGCGGGACTCTACTGCAGCCTTGTGCTGCGGCCGAAGCTTGAGATGAATGCCTGGCCGCTGATCACTTTGATGACTGCGCTTGCAGTTTGCGACGCGCTACAGAAAGCTTGCGGGCTGCGCGCCGACATTAAGTGGCCCAACGACCTTTGCGTGAACGACCGCAAACTTTGTGGCATCCTGGCTGAAACCGTCGAGACGGAAACTGGCACAGCGGCGATTGTTGGTATCGGAATCAATTTGAAGGCTGATAGTTTGCCCGCGACGGTGAGCGATCTGGCTACGTCTGTCGAGACGGCGACCGGCGTGCAGCCGGATAGTGTGCGAGTTCTCAACGAGATCTTGAAAGCAATCGGCGAGCGGTACGAACTGCTGCAAAGTCCGCTTGGCGGCGAGCACACAATTCGCGAATGGTGCGCCAACTCCTCTTACGCGTTTGGCCGGCAGGTGCGCGTCGCGCTTGAGAATGATACCTTCGAGGGAACCACGCGAGGGCTTGAAAGCGATGGCGCATTGCGGGTAGAGATGGCCGGCGGGAAGATTAGGCTGGTGCGAGCGGGTGACGTTACGGCGTTGCGGGCAACCGGAAATCTGTAGGGGCAGGGCTCGTCCCTACCCATCTTGACCAAATTTCAATCGTGCGGGCAGGGACATGCCCTGCCCTTACACGTTTATGCTTTTAGTTATCGACATTGGAAACACGAATACGTCGCTCGGCGTTTTTGACGGCGAATCGCTTGCCGCGCACTGGCGTCTGACGACGGTGCGGGCGCGCACCGTTGACGAGTGGGGTGTGTTGGCACGGAATCTGTTTGCCCTCGCGGAATTGGATTTCAAGGTTATCGATGCGATAGCCGTTGCTTCGGTAGTGCCTCCTTTGAACTTCACTCTGAAACGGATGGCCGAGGTTTATTTCCGCCTGACGCCTTTGTTTATCGATCATGCCACTGACACAGGCTTACGGATTTTGTATCAGCCGGCATCGGACGTGGGCGCCGATCGGATCGTTGACGCCGTCGCGGCAATTCACAAATACGGCGCGCCCTGCATCGTGGTTGATTTCGGCACGGCCACAACCTTCGACGCGATCAATGCGAAAGGTGAATATCTTGGTGGAGTGATAACTCCCGGAATTACGATTTCCGCCGATGCGTTATTTGAGAGAGCCGCAAAACTACCCCGCGTCGAAATCAAGCGTCCGCAAAAGACAATCGGATCGGCTACGGTCGAAGCGATGCAGTCCGGTCTCTATCATGGCTACGTCGGTTTGGTCGACGGCATCCTGCGGAAGATGATCGAAGAGTTGGGAGGAACCGTGCACGTCATTGCCACGGGCGGCCTCGCTTCTTTGATCGCCACCGGATCTGAATTCATCGAACAGGTGGACGAGACGCTAACGCTGGAGGGCCTGCGGTTGATTTACGAACGCGTGAGTAGTCCAACGCCCAAAGTCCAAAGTCCAAAGTCGGAGAATTGAAACGGCTTTGCTTTGACCTTTGACGTTGGACCTTGGACTTTGGACTTGAACTACTTCAGTTACTTCTCAGAAATCGAAGACACCTTCATTCGCCGCCGCGGCAAGCACCTCATGCTTAGTCCGATGGACTGGGTCTTGATTGAGGGTTGGAAAGAACGCGGTGTGCCCTTGCACGTCGTGGTCCGAGCCATTGAGCACGCCTTTGATTCGCACGAGGCAAAGAAACAAAAACGAACCGTCAAAACCCTTCTCTATTGTCAGGAAGAGATTGAAGCACAGTACGCTGAGTGGCTCGCGTCGCGCGTTGGCGGCCACGAAGAAACAGAGGCCGAAAAGAAAAGCGCGGAGGAGAGCAAGTCACCTTTTCCACGCGCTGCGGTCCTGGCGCATCTTAGTCGTTCGCTCGATGTATTGGGCAAGTTGAATGAACAGCGCCGGCGGGTTGACGGCGAGGATCTGGGTGAGGCTTTGTCACGCGCGGTCACCCTGCTGGCCGAGATCAAAGACGATTATGCCTCAGCCGCGCAGCCCGACGCGCGTCGGCTGGAGGACTCTTTGACCGGCATTGAACGCCTTCTGGACGATGCGATTCGCAAGGCGGCTTCTCAAGATGAATTGGAAAAGGCGAACGCCGAGATTGATTCACAAGTGAAGCCTTATAAACGCCACATGGACAAAGCAGCGCTTGAGCAGACCTGCGAGAACCTTTTGCGCAAACGACTGCGCGATCATTTTGGCGTGCCGCGGCTCAGCCTGTTCTTTCTTTGATGTGGTTAAGATGTTCGACAAACTTCGGTCTGTCGATGAGTACTGCGCCTTTGTTTAGAGTCGGGCTACTGCCCGACCCAGGCAGGCGGTAGCCCGCTGCTAAGCTTACGAGAGACTGAGAGTTTTTCATGGAAGTCACAATTGAACGCATCCTGCCCGGCGGATTTGGCCTGGCCCATGCTGACGACCGCACGATTATGGTAGCGCTGGCCGCAGCCGGCGATCGTGTGAGTGTGCGCGTCGAGCGAGTGAAAGGGAATGTTTCATTCGGAGTAATCGAAGAGATAATTACGCCGGGTCCCAATCGTATCGAACCACCCTGCCCGTACTTTGGTCGCTGTGGCGGCTGTGACTTTCAGCAAATGAATTACCAGGCACAGCTCGACGCAAAACTTGAAATCATCAGGGATTGTCTGCGCCGGTTGGCTCGCATCGAAAACATTCCGGACTTCCAGGTCACGCCGGCGCCCGATCCCTGGCACTACCGTTCAAGGGCCCAGTGGCAATACGATGCGATTAGACAGAAGCTCGGTTACTTTGAAAGTGGTTCGCGAAATGTGTGTGACGTCGCGGACTGCGCAGTGTTGGCTCCCGAACTACAGAACACTCTGGAAAATTTGCGAGCGCGGATGGCCAGCGGGTCGCTGCCGGACGCGCGCGATTTTCGTGCGGTCTTAGGTGATGAAGGTGTCTCCATCTCCCCGCCACTGCAGGGCACTGGCCCGATCGTGAGGGAGGGCTCTGATTTAGATAGTCAAGATGTAGGGGACATCACTCGAACAGTTCATGGCGAGTCTTATCGTTTCAATGCTGAGAGCTTCTTTCAGGCGAACGATGCTTTGGTGCCGCAACTGATCGACACGGCCGTCGGCGATGCAAAAGGCGAGACAGCCGTGGAACTCTATTCCGGAGTGGGCCTGTTCACGCTTCCCTTAGCGCGACGTTTCTCTCGTGTCATTGCCGTGGAATCTGATACGGCGGCGGCGAAGTTCGCGCGCGAAAGTTTAGCGAGCGCAGGTTTGACTAACGCGGACGTTGCGACTCGCGACGTTGGTGTGTGGCTTGAAGACGTGAAGCGCCATGACTTATCAAGGTTATCCAACGCGTCGGCCGCGGCACTCAAAAATCAAATCGATTTTATCCTGCTGGATCCGCCGCGGGTGGGAGCTGAATCTCGTGTCATCGCCGGTGTCCTGGGCTTGCGGCCACGCCGGATCTCTTACGTTTCGTGCGATCCGGCGACACTCGCCCGCGATCTGAAAAAGTTGATTGCCGGCGGCTACCATCTCGCCGCGATCTCTGCTTTTGATATGTTCCCACAGACGCACCACGTAGAGACTGTAGCTCAACTCGTCGCCTAGACTGCCGGGAGTGTCAGTCCGGTCTCATCACGGTTGATTCTGCCAGAATCTTCCCAAGAGCTTTTTAAATTAATCGTTGCCAGTCTTGGGAGTGCTGGAATAATTGCAAGGGCTTTCGCTTGACGACCCCGTCACAATTAACCTGTTGTGACTGAGGCTGAACATTCTCCACGTCGACCAGGGATCGTCGATCTGTCAGGGGCTGCTTTTACTCACAGCCCACTGTTCACCGTGGCGCTGGCGATGTCGGCGGGCATTGCGTTGGGGCAGTACCTTCCGCCTCGTTTGAAATCAATATCTATCGCGGTTGTTACTGGTCTTTGTCTTACCCTGTTCGCGGTCTCACTGCTCAGAAGCCATAAGACGGTTCTTGTTTCCGGTGCCTTCGTGGCTGCGTTCCTTTGCGCCGGGGTGGTTCTCTGCTTTATCGAGAGTCGCCCGCCGGCGCCTAATCGCATTTCGAGAATGTACGACGAAGGGCTCTTCGTCTACGGCGATCCGGTTGAATTAACAGGTGTGCTCTCTGGCCAACCGGAACCGGCGCCCGACAGTTTCAATCTCACTCTGCGAACGGAAAGAATTAGCTTCAAAGGAACTGAGCGCGATGCGCGTGGGACTGTTCTCCTGATCGCGCACGCGCATGACGAACAAGAGCGCAGAGAGTACGGCGCGTTGGAGCTGAGGCACGGAGCGCGAGTGCGAGTAATGACGACGCTCGATCGCGACGAGAAGTTTCGCAACCCCGGTGTCCTGCCTTTGACTGAATATCTCGAGCGCAAAGGCTACGACGCCACTGGGGTAGTCAAGAGCCCGCTGCTCATCGAACGGCTTGATGACGAGCGCGTGTTTCTTCCTCTGGCGTGGCTTTTCGAATGGCGGGAGCATTTGGAGAGGGATTTCGCAGCCAACTTCTCACCCGAAACTGCCGGCGTCCTCGAGGCCGCGTTGCTCGGCAATCGGTATAACATCTCGCGCGGCGCGGCGGAGCGCTTTCGCGCAGGCGGCACGTTTCATGTGCTGGTAATAAGTGGACTGCAAATCGCTTTTATGGGCGGCTTGGTCTTGCTCGTAACTCGCAGGTTAATCAGGCGAAGACTCGTACAGTTTGTCATTGCGGTCGTCTTCATGTGGGCTTATACGATTGCGGTTGGCGCTGATCCTTCGGTCGCACGATCTGCTTTGATGTTCACGCTGCTGGTGCTCGCGAGTGTCGTCTGGCGACGTGCGAATTCGCTGAACGTAATTGCCGGCGCCGCGTTGGCGCTGCTGGTTTGGCAGCCGGAGAACCTTTTCGATCCATCGTTTCAGTTGACGTTTCTTTCGGTGCTCTCGATCGTTCTGCTTGCCGTTCCGATCATGCAGCGAACGCAGCGGATTGGTTCCTGGAGACCGACGCGTGCGACGCCTTATCCGCCGGCCTGTTCGCGTTGGGTTC
>JAWVEM010000468.1:0-4730 GCA_033856735.1 Blastocatellia bacterium | reverse complement strand
GTTTCAGCATGGGCTGCGCGCCGGTAAGGCAAAGCCTTACCGCAATGTGCTGCGGCAAAGCCGCAAAAGTATTTTCCTGGCCGCACTCTTGCTCGCAGTGGTCTCGGTAACTAACTCGACCCGGGGTGTTCATTCCAGATTTCTACATTCACAGGAAGGTTTTGAAATGCCAGTACAGGAACGCGCACGTGTTCGAGCGCCTGAGCTCAGCGGCGGGCGCGGTTGGTTGAACATCGACAAGCCCTTATCGCTCGCTGGCTTGAAAGGCAAGGTTGTGCTGCTCGACTTCTGGACTTACGGCTGCATCAACTGCATGCACATTATTCCCGATCTGAAGAAGCTCGAAAAGAAATACCCGAACGAGTTGGTGGTCATCGGCGTGCACTCAGCCAAGTTTGAAAACGAAAAAGATACTGAGAACATTCGCCGCATCGTTCTGCGTTACGAGATCGAGCACCCTATCGTCAACGACGCTGACTTTGCCATCTGGAAATCCTATGCCGTCAACGCCTGGCCGACGCGCTATCTGATCGATCCAGGCGGTTACATAATTGGCAAGTTGTCGGGAGAAGGCGGTTACGAAGCGCTTGATAAGGCTATTGCTGACTCGATAGCAGAGTTCCGTAAGCGTGGCGAATTGAACGAAGCCCCGCTCAAGCTCGTCCTCGAACGCGCCAAAGTCGGCGACCTGCCGCTGGCCTTTCCCGGCAAGGTTCTCGCCGACCAAAAGAGCGACCGGCTGTTCATCGCCGACTCAGATCACAACCGAATCGTAATCGCGAAACTCGACGGCACGCTGATCGAAACGATCGGTACCGGAGTGCATGGAGCCCAAGACGGACCATTCGATCAGGCCACTTTCTTTCGGCCGCAGGGTATGGTGCTCGCGGACGAGACGTTGTACGTCGCGGATACTGAGAACCATCTGATTCGTCAGATCGATCTGAAATCAAAAACTGTTAAAACAATCGCCGGCACGGGCCGGCAGTCGCGCGAGTACGGCTTGTCCGGGCCGGGCCTGAGTATTGCCCTGAACTCTCCCTGGGATTTGCAGTTGGTGGGGCGCTCACTTTACATCGCGATGGCCGGTCCCCATCAGATTTGGAAACTCGATCTAGACAAGCAGGAAATTTCAACCTTTGCGGGATCGGGAAGGGAGAAGCGTCTTGATGGTCCTCTGAATGAGGCTGCTTTCGCGCAGCCGTCGGCGCTGGCGTCGGACGAAAAGACTCTGTACGTATCTGACGCTGAGGCGAACATCATTCGGGCCATCGCTCTGGAGCCGAACGGCAAAGTACGCACGTTGGTGGGCGGCGACTTGTTTGATTTTGGCGATGAAGACGGCTTTGGCAACGATGTGCGTCTGCAACATCCGCTCGGTCTGGCTCGTTGGAACGGGAAGCTTCTGATCGCGGACACTTACAATCACAAAATCAAAGTATTGGATCCGTCGGCCCGTTCGGTGAAGAGTTTCGCGGGCACCGGTAAGCCTGGGCAGTCTGACGGCGCTAAACCTTCATTTTACGAGCCGGGCGGTTTGGCGGTAGCGGGCGATAAGCTCTACATCGCTGACACAAACAATCACGCGATTCGCGTGGTCGATTTGAAAACGAAGGAAACAAAGACGCTGGCAATCAAAGGCCTCCAACCGCCAGCTTCGACTGAAGCAGGGGCGAACACCGAGGCCGCGCCGAACGCGGAAGAGATCAAACTGCCGCCGCAGAAAGTGCGCGCTGGCGAGGCCTCACTCTTAATTAACGTGGAGTTGCCCACCGGTTATCACCTGAACCCGACAGCGCCGCAGCGCTACAAGATTTCGATCGAGAATGGAGCGAAGTCGCTCGTGATCGGCGAGCAGGACGCTTCGCGTTCGACGAAGGGATCGCAAATGCCTATTCGTGTTCCCGTGAAAGCGGCAGTGGCAGGCGTGGCTGAGTTGCGCGCATCATTCACGTTTGTTTATTGCCGCGAAGACAACACCGGCACTTGTCGCATCAAGACACTCGTCTGGCGGGCGCCTGTGGAGGTGGTGACCGGGCCAGAGGCGCCGTCGTCGATTAAGCTGGAAGCAAAAGTGGAGTAGGGAGATGTCAGTGTCGTATCAGATGCTGCTGAGTGATGACGTCAGTACCGAGAGCGGTAGCGACCGGGTTAGTCTCGGCGATCTCGACCATCGCGTCGATGAGACGCGGTCGCTTCCCGGTACTGACTCCATCATCGAGCCACTTTAGTGTGTGAAGCTGTTTTCCAAACTCGTGACCTCGACCTCTGTCAGCGAGTCGGCAATGAAATCCGACGCGATCAGCTCTGCCTCGACGTTTGTCTCAGACTTTTGCGAGATAGATGAAAGCGAATCAGCAAGAACCGCCGCGGCCTCGCGCAAGAGCTTCTGTTGGTCCTTATCGTATTCTGCAATCGTCTTCGAATAGACGGTCAACGCGCCATACAACTCGTCGCCTTTCATTAGCGGGAAGGCCGCCAAAGTCTTATAGGACTTGAAGCTCTCAGTCATTGTCACCGGAAAATCCAGGCAGGGGTCGTTACTCAAGAATGATTCGCGGTTGGCGATTACCCATCCGGTAATTCCTTCACCCAGTATGACCCGATGTCCTTTGATAAGCTGGCTGTTCTGACCGGTGGCATGGTCGACAAACATTTGTCCGGTGTCCGGCGCGATCATTGTTACCGCGCAGGTGTCGAAGGAGACGATCCCCGACAGCTTGTCCGAGAAAACGCTCATCAACTGATCGCGATCGCCGGCGCCGTTCAGTGCTTGGACAAGGTCGTAAACTGCAGCCAACTCTTTCCGAGAGAAACTGATCTCGTCCCCCGGGCCATCCGAGGTTGCGGCCAGACCCGCGCCGGGAGCCACCTTCTGTGCAGCTTCGGAAAGCTTTTCGCTGGTTTCAATTCCAAAGGTTGGCAGAGGCTGGCCCTTATGGGCGGCAATCTCGGCTTCAAACTCAGCCAGATGAGTGATGAAGATTCCGACTACCCGTGGATCGTATTGAGAGCCGCTGTTCTTTAACAGAAAATCGACGGCTTCTTCGCGCGTGAGCCCGCGCCGATACTGGCGGTCTTCGCGCAGGGCGTCGAAACAATCGACCACCGTCAGAATTCGCGCGGTCAGCGGGATGTCTTCACCCTGCAAACCATCCGGATAACCACAACCGTCCCAGCGTTCATGATGATGACGAACGATGGGCACGACTGGATAGTGAAAATCGACGCGGCCCAAAATCTGCGCACCCACGATCGTGTGCATCTTCATCTTTTCAAACTCTGCCGCTGTGAGCTTGCCCGGTTTGTTCAAAATGTAGTCCGGGACAGCGATCTTGCCGATGTCGTGCAGCAGCGCGCCGGCTTTGAGCGCCTCGATATCGGCATCAGTGCAGCCGAGCAGACGCGCGACTCCGGCAGCGTAAATCTGTACGCGCAAGACGTGCTCGTGAGTGACTTCGTCCTTGGCGTTAATGGCGACGGCCAGGGCTTCAATAGTTTCGCGGTGGGCCTTTTCGAGCAGTTCAATTCGTTGATGCAGGTTGTCGCGATATTGCCGGTGACCGAAGTTAATCGCAATCAGGATTGGCGCGCCGATGAGAACCATCACCAACCAGTTGTACTGGAAGGCGAGGTAAGCCAGGCTGGCCACGGCGCTGGTCGGTAACGCAATCGGGGCGGCCCACGATAAATTCTGTTTCCACGTTTGCAGAAACTTCTTCATGCCGCGCAACGCGAACAGCTTCGACAACAACCCGACATTCACCAGCACATGCACCGCGGTCGCGGGCAGCAGAGACACCGTCACCGCCAGGAACGAATGACGTTGGACCGCGCTGCCTTCATGAAAACCGTACCGCAGCGTGATGTTGAGAGCGGCGCCCCCGGCGGCCGCGGCCAGGGAAATCATGCCCGCGGAAAAGAGATTGCTTGAGAAGAGCCGCACGCTCCGGCGCGATGAGACAAATCCTTCCACGCCCGCGACAAAAACCGCCGGCAGAACTCCATACCAGCAAGCGACCAGAAAGACGAAGGCATCGGAAAGCGTAAAGGTAATCTTGTCTCGCTTGATGCCCGAAGGAAGCGTGAATGTATTCGGGAAGAGGCTGATGGCGATGATCAGCGGTACGAACGCGACTAGGATGAGTTGCTCGCGGGGTGAGTGTCTGATGAAAATCAAAACTACGGAGGCCAGCCACAAACCAAGGCCGGCCACCGTAACGGCAGTCTGATAGATCAGTGCTTTCTTTTCTGCTTTTGCGCGCGCCATGAATCAGCGATGCGGGAAGAGCGGACTGGAACTCGAAAGCCGCCGCACACTTAGCGGCGTCGCTTCTTCGCCCAGGATCATTACCTGCTCTTCGTTAGAGTTGGTCGAGCTGGGATCGACCAGATTCGAAGCCCACAATTGCTGGTTGGCAAAGCTCATTGCGTTAATGCTTCCGGAAGACAGCGAGCCATCGGCCCAGGCGTACTCACTTCCCAAAACAAATCCGCTTCCCAACACAAAGCCGCTCCCGAGCACGAAGCCACTGCCGAGGACGAAGCCACTTCCTAAAACAAATCCGCTGCCTAGCACAAAGCCACTGCCGAGCACGAAACCGTTCGAGAAGACGTAGCTTCCGTCCGGCAGCATGTAACCGTCGGCCAGAACGAACCCGCTGCCGAGAGTGCTGCCGTCCGCTAATTTGTAGCCGCTCGTCAGCATCAGGCGATCCGTAAACGCAATC
>JAWVEM010000467.1:0-12346 GCA_033856735.1 Blastocatellia bacterium | reverse complement strand
GGCCGTCGCCGTCTGGCCGCGCAGTCATCGCTATTCGATTTGGCTAATCAGAAAGTCGCCGATAAGTTGCGCGAGGCGGCTGCGGAAAATTTAACTCCGGAAGAAGCGAGGCAACTATTGGCGGAATTACAAAAAGAGTTACTTTGAGCGACGGCCTAGCCCCCAACTGCTGGGAGCGCGGACGTCCTCGTCCGCATTGAGCGCGTTCAGCGCGAACAATTCTTCCAATCTTTTTTATGAAGGCTGAGTTTCGCTCGCGTGTGCGGACGGGACAGTCCTCCCAGGTTACGATGCCTTCGCGGCGTCACGAATAACCAGGTCAAATGTTCCGGGGGCAACTTTGCGAAAGCGTGTGTTGCGATTCAGTGAGACCGCAATGCTGATCGTCGGGTTGTGGCCGGTAAAGTTAAAGCCACCATCCATGAGGATGTTGTAGATTTCGTTAACGTGCAATGGCCCTCCCGCCTCGCGCAGGATCATGGTCGTGGCCTGGGGAATCGTCCGATCAAAAAAACGATCGCTGGTGGCTTCAATATCATTGAGCACTGCCGGCACGTTATGTCGCTGCGGCGCACTTGGACGTATGTGCTGAGAGAGTTCAGAGTGGGCCAGCCGTCTTTGTAATTCAATCTCCAACTCCCCCACTGAAGTCGTCCCCACCGCGGTTAAAGGGCCACTCATGACGTTTGAAAGCAGGCGGAATATGGCCGCCTCAGTCTGACCGGCCAGAGTGTCCATCTCGGCCAGCTCGCCCCGGATTATCTCGGCTTCGGATTCCAGCTCAGCCAGCCGCGCGGCCAGGCGCGTGCGCGCCCCGCGCGATTGACGCAAGCTTTGTTCGAGTCTGGCAATTAAGGTCTCGTTAGCCATAAGACACTGGCGATTTTAGATTGTCGACTGCCAATTTACAACCGTTTCTTTGTTTGGGTGCTCGTTCATTTAAGAGGATGAGGCCGGTAGACGCTGGGAACGCGGACGTCCCGTCCGCACTGAGCGCGCAGCGCGAACGAGTTAAGTCCATCTAGTCTCGATAGGGCCTGAAATGCGCTTTCGCCCTCCAGGACGGGGCGGACGGGACGTCCGCGTGCCCAAGGCCAAAGGGCCAAGACACGTCCAAATTGAGCAGAGCCGAGCAATTTTTCTTCTCGGAAAATGTTTTATCGATCTCGTTCGACGATGTAGGCAGGAATAGAAGACAGCACCTCAACATAGGGCGAGTCGGGCAGTCCTTCGAGCGCGGTTTGGGCGGCGGTGGCATATTCGATCGCGCGTTCGAGGGCCAGTTGGAGCGCGCCCGTTTGTTCCAGCGAGTCGAGCAACTGCGTCCGGGAAATACTCTCGTAGCGCCCTTCATTGATTACAGTTTGAATCGCCGCACGCATCTCAGGCTCCCTTTGCAGCAGGAAGATGAGCGGCAAAGAGACCTTGCCTTCGAGCAGATCAGCGCCGGCCGGTTTACCGAGAACGTCCTCGGTGCTCGTGAAATCCAGCAAGTCGTCGACTAACTGAAAGGCAATCCCCAGGTTCATGCCATAGTCGCGCAGTCTGCACTGCAATTCAGAATTAGTCTTGCCCAGCAACGCGCCAATCTCGCAACACGCACTGAAGAGATAGGCCGTCTTGCGTGCGATGACATCAAAGTACTGCTCTTCCGAAATGTCCGTGCGCCCGAGCAGAGTTAGCTGCAGCAACTCGCCTTCAGTCATCTTCCGAGTTACCGCGGTGAGAATGTCGAGTATTGCCAGCGATCGTTCCGCCAGGCTCGTCTCGAAAGCCGACATGTACAGCCAATCGCCCATCAGCACAGCGGTTTGATTGCCGAACTCACTATTGATTGAGGGACGATTGCGACGAGTCGCCGCGCGATCGATGACATCGTCATGCACCAAAGTAGCCGTGTGCAGAAACTCCATGACGGTGGCCATCCGAATCGAACCGTAGTTCGATCCATCGCCCCCCACAGCATAGTTTGAGAGGATAGTGAGTGCGGGGCGCACCCGTTTGCCGCCGGAGCCGCGCAGGTATTCGCCGAGATAGGCGATGACCTGAATGTTCGAGCGCGCCTGTCGCTCAAATTCTTCTTCGACCAGGTCGAGCTCCGGCGAGACCAGATCAAAAATCAGCTTGGCGGATTGGCGAACGTCTTCGAGTACCGCGCTCTGTTCTGCTGCTTGCATCGTGTTAGGCGGCGGAACTGGTCCGCGTTCATGCCAGGCTCTGCTGATCTTAATTCGATCGGTAATTCGTAAACTGCATGTTGATACCGAAATCCTTCGCCTTCAGCGAAGCGATCACTTCCTGCAAAGTATCCCGGTCCTTGCTCGTAACTCGCACCATCTCGCCCTGAATCGACGCTTGAACCTTGGCCTTCGAATCCTTGATGAATCTGACAATCTCTTTGGCCTTTTCCTGCGGAATACCCTGTTGAATCAGGGCTTTTTGCCGCACAGTACCGCCGCCGGCAGGCTCCGGATCTTCGTAAGAGAGGGCCTTCAAAGGCACGCCGCGACGCACGAGTTTCTGCTGCAGAATGTCGTTCATGTTTCGTAGTTTGGTCTCGTCTTCCGCGGAGAGCGCCAGGTCTTTCTCTTCCAGCGCCACGGCCGCCTTGCTGTCTTTGAAGTCGAATCGCTGCCTGACTTCCTTCATGGTCTGGTTGATCGCGTTCATTACTTCTGCGCGATCGACTTCCGAAACGATATCGAATGAATTCTGCTGGGCCATTGGTTATCTGCTCTCTCGATGCTGCGAGGATAACATCAAAGCCGGAGCATGTGAAAGTGTTCTCTATGTGGAGTGCGCCGGCAGAGCGGAGCGACGACGGCGCTTTGGTTTGGTTCGGGGCAAATCCAAAGCGGTGTCGCGCTATGCTTGCCACGCACTCCAAAATTGCCCTGGCTCCTAGCTAAGCGTGATACCAAAGAGCTTCGCAAAGTTCTCGCTTGTGATTCTTCCGATCTCTTCCAACTCTTTGCCATGAAGAGCTGCCAGACACCGCGCCGTCTCGACAACTCGCGCCGGCTCGTTACGCTTCCCACGAAAGGGCACGGGCGTGAGATATGGGCAGTCAGTCTCAATCATTAAGCGTCCGAGGGGAAGCTGCCTGGCGATGTCGCGCAAGTCTTCAGCCTTCTTGAAAGTTAGATTGCCCGCGAATGAAATGAAGAAGCCCAACTCGATTGCCGCCTGAGCCATAGCCAGGCTGCCTCCGAAACAATGCAATACCCCGGCGCGTTCAGAGCCCGTCAGTTCCTCAGCCAGGATCGCGACCGTGTCGTCGTCGGCATCGCGTGAATGAATCACGACCGGCCGGTTCTGTTCGCGCGCGAGTCGCAACTGCCGCTGGAAAATCCCGCGCTGTAGATCGCGCGGGGAGTGGTCGTAATGATAATCAAGCCCAATCTCGCCCCACGCAATCACGCGCCTGCTCTGCCGCGCGAGATTCAGCAGGCGCTCCTGTGCTGCATCGTCAAATAGTTTCGCATCGTGCGGATGAACACCAATGGCTGCATAAATCTCGGAGTATTTCTCAGCCAACTCGACGGCACGCTCGAACACGCCGCTATGCGGGTCGCCCGTGCCGACGTTGAGCATCGTCGTGACGCCGGCATCGCGCGCACGTGCGATCACCTCTTCGCGATCAGCGTCATATTCCGGGCCGTCGATGTGGCAGTGTGAATCGATGAAGGGCATTTCACGCTCTCGAAAGTTAGTAGATGTCCTGAATTTACCTTGCGGCTTTCGATTTTGCTCTTCGCCTTTGCGCGAAATCAATTCAACTCGAGTTTGGTTTAAGCAAAGGCGCAGAGCAAGTACCGAAACGCGCTAGGAAAAACGAATAGGCAACTCCTCCAGGTTTGGGTTACTTGCATGATGAAAGCACGGCGGGGCGTTGGGCCAGAAAATGTACCGGTGGAGAATCGACTGGATCCGACCACAACAGACCCTTCTTTTGCCATTCCTGCCGTAGCTTCTGAGCCATGGCCCTCGACTGGTACCAGTTTGACGCGATCAATTGCAGCGTATGATCGCCACTTCTGATGGCAGAGTCGCCGCGCTCAATTTTCTCAGTCACCACGCCAACTCCGATCATGATCTCTCGCACGTGGACGGCGCCCGCCGGCAAAGTGACAAAGACTTTCCCCGGTGTCGGATGGTCGATCACTTCCAGCTCGTCGTCGAAATAGCGGGAATTCACGACCCAAACTTCGTAGGGTCCGTTCACGTTTCCCTGGGCGCTGCGAATTTTGGTTTGATAAAACAGGTCATGGCCATTGTAAAGAATTAGCTCTTGCTTCCCGATGTTGCGGTAACGAAGTTTTAATTTCAGCTCGAGCGAAGCCGAATTCTCGTTAACGGCGCAATAGCTCTGCGAGACTATTTGCACCGATAGCTCGAGCGGCTTTGACGTTTTGGGCTGCGCGGCAAGTGGAAGCGAAGTGAAAAGGAAGAGCGCAGACGTGATTAATGGAAGTAGTGAGCGAATCATCTTAGGGACTTTGCGCCCCATTTCTTTCTCGGCGCCCTAGCGTGCAATTGAGATCCTCGCGAGGCGGCAAGGCGAATCGGAAGGCATTCACTATGGTCTATTTCAACCGCGCCCCGTTCGGCACATCTTCCCCGAACGTCGCAATCACAGGTTTCCCTTCGTCGCCAACTGACGCAGCCAAAAGCATCCCCTGCGATTCGTGGCCTCGTAGTTTCCGCGGTTTGAGGTTTGCGACAACCACTATCTTCCGCCCGACCAATTGTTCCGGTGCGTAGTACTGGGCGATGCCGGCGAGAATCTGCCGCGGCTTATCTTCCCCGATATCCACGGTCAGCAAAAGGAGCTTGTCGGCTTTCGGGATTCGCTCGGCGCTGCGAACCTCACCGACGCGTAGATCGATCTTAGCGAAGTCGGTGATCTCGATCAGTCCATCGCCGGTCTGGTTCAGCACCGCGTCAGCCTCAGTGGCGTGTTGACCTGAGCCCTCACTGACGGTCGGAGCAGCGCCAGCTTCAGGTGAGCCCTCCCTCACAGTCGGGCTGGTGCCCAGTTGGCTTGCGCCTTCGTTCGCGGTCGACTGAGCACCCGCCGCGCCGGAGCCTTCGGACGCACCATCACCTTTGATCTCATTCATAATTTTTGCCTTATCAAGACGGGGAAATAGCCCCTTGACCTCGCCGATTTGCGTGGCGTCGGGCAACCCGGCCCACTTCAGTTGTCTGGGATCAAGCTTCGACAAGTCTTCGCTTAAGCCAAGCTGCGTATAGATCTCCTGGGTAGCATTCGGCATCACCGGATAGAGGAGCACGCTTAGCCAACGCAACGTCTCAGCGGCGCGATAGAGCACTGCGTGCAGCGTTTGATGTTGGGCCGGATCCTTCGCGAGGTTCCAGGGCTTCGCCTCTGAGATCATCTTATCCACTCGCGCCACGATCGCCCACGCTTCCTCCAGGGCGCGACTGAATCCGAAGTTCTCGAAATAGCGAATGAACTCATCGCGCGCGTGGCTGATAAATCCGGAAATCGTAATCTCGTCGGTATCAACCCCAGCGCGCTTGGCCAGCAACAAGCCTTCTTCCGAAATATTTCCCGAGGGAATCCGGCCGTCGCAATACCTCTGAATCATCGTCAGCGTCCGGCTGGAAAGATTGCCGAGACCGGAGGCAAGGTCGCTGTTCGTGCGATCGATCAGATTTTCGTAACCGAAGCGCCCGTCCTGGCCGAACACCATCTCGCGCAGACAGAAATAACGGATCGCGTCGGTAGAAAAATGCTCGTTAAGCACATCCAGCTCAATTGTGTTACCCAGGGTCTTTGACATCTTGCGGCCCGCGGGATCGACCCACATACCATGCGCGACGATGGCTCGCGGTTGCTCGATTCCCGCAGCCATCAGAAACGCCGGCCAATAGACCGCGTGGAAACGGAGTATATCCTTGCCCACCAGATGCAGCGCCGGCCAAAACTTCTCAAACCCGATGGCCCGATCCTGCTGTTCGTTTCCGAATCCAATTGCGGTGATGTAATTCGTCAAAGCATCGAACCACACATACATCGTGTGATCGGGATCGTCCGGAACCGGAATGCCCCAACTCACCGAAGACTTCAAGCGGCTAACCGAAAGATCCTGCAGACCGCCGCGCACGAAACTTCTCACTTCATTGCGCCGGGCTTCGGGCTGCACAAATCCTGGCCGCGCTTCATACAAGCCGAGCAGAGCCTCGTCGTAATCCGACAGCCGGAAGAAATAGCTGTCTTCCGAAACACGATCCAATTTGGTTTCATGAATCAGACAGGTTGGCGGTTCGTCAGGATTCGCAGGCGTGAGGTACTCGTCCTCCGTTTTGTAAGCCGCGCAGGGCGCGCAGAACCAGCCTTCATAATGACCCTTGTAAAGGGCGTCACGGCCCTTTGGGGTCCTCGCCTTCGCGACGCGGCGCCAGAATTCGCCGACGCCTTCGTAATGAAAAGGCTCGGTCGTGCGCATGAAGATATCAAAGCCGCCATGCGCCGTATCGAGCCCGAAAGCCGCAGTCATCTTCTTGAAATAGCTGACCACGTAATCAGCCTGTTCCTGCGGAGTGCGATGATTAAGTTTCGCCGCGCGCTCGATGTTTATGCCGTGCTCGTCGGTACCGGTGAGAAAGAAAGTCTCGATTCCTTGCTGTCTCTTATGACGCGCGATCGCGTCAGCCACAATCATCGTGTAGAGATGGCCCAGATGAGGCAGACTGTTGGCGTAATAGATGGGCGTGGTGACGTAGAAGGTTTTCATGCTGCCGTTTAAGTGTGAACCTGGAAAGGTCGGATCGCGGACATCCTGTCCGGCCGCGCGAAGCGCGTCTATCATCCGCGGCTATTCTTCCCTGAAATGTGAGCGTGCTGCGTCTGCTGGCGGACAGGATGTCCGCGATCCGCTTTCAAGATTCACGGTTTCCGGACCTTCGCAAACTCATCATTCGGATTGAACTTCGGCAGCGCATTCAGGTCCGCTACTCGCCGGCCGATGGCCATCGCAAAATCCGCTTCCTGAATCATTCCGCGGAAATCCCAGTCATCGCGGAACTCGTCGGAAGGCTGATGATAATGCGCTTCGTTGTATTCCTTGAATTTCTTTTCGCCCCATCCTTTGGGCCGTCCGACATAGTCGTCGCCTTCCTTCAGACTGATCGAAGGCACGCCGACTTTCGCGAAAGGAAAGTGATCTGAGCGATAGAAAGAACCCTGTTCGGGGCGCGGATCGGGCGAGATCCTCAAACCGCGTTCGCGTGCGATCGCCTCGACGACTGTCTTTAGTGACGACCGCTCTGCGCCCAACGGCACAAAGTCATGGGTCGGTCCCAAAATATTCATCGAATCAAGATTGATGTTCGCCGCCGTTTTCTCGATCGGCACAAGTGGATGCTGCGAATACCATTCAGCGCCAATCAGTCCTTGTTCTTCGGCAGTAGGAATCAGGAAAAGGATCGAACGCCGTGGCCTTTCCGCGAGCGGCAGGTCGTTCAGCGTCCTGGCAATCTCGATGATCGAGGCCACCCCAGTGGCGTTGTCCAGCGCCCCATTGTAAATCGTGTCGCCAGTTTTGTCAGGAGCGCCAATGCCCAGATGATCCCAATGCGCCGAAAAGACGACGTACTCGTCTTTCAACTTCGGGTCGCGGCCGGGAAGAATCGCGGCAACGTTTGGCGCGGCAACGCGCTTGACTTCACTATTCAATTCGAGCGAGGCGGTCAGATTCAGCTTTACCGGTTTGAAGTCCCTCGACGCCGCTTGCTTTCGCAGTTCCTCCAGGTTCTGTCCCGCAAGCTGCATCATGCGACGGGCCGCATCATCAGTCATCCATGAACGCACTTTAAGAAACGGCGTTTTGTCGCTCGAGGTGCGAGCGATATCGAATCGCCACGAACCGTTCGAAGTGCGCACGACGCTCCAGGGATAACCGGCGGATTCGTTTGTGTGCAGCAGCAGTGCGCCGACAGCTCCGCGGCGGGCGGCTTCTTCGAATTTGTAAGTCCAGCGGCCATAGTAAGTGAGGCGGCGGCCGCCGAAGAGATCGGGTTCCGCGCTGGTGGCCGGTGGATCGTTAACCAGCATTACCAGAATCTTGCCCCGGTAGTCTTCGGCCGGGCCTTTGTAGTCGTTCCATTTCTGTTCCGGCGCATCGATGCCATAACCGACAAAGATCAGGTCGGTGTTGACGGACACATGTTCAGTTTGGGCGCCGGTGAAAGCGACGAAGTCGTCCGCGAATTTAAAGGCTTCAGCTTTGTTGGGACCGTTGATGCGCAACTCAGTCTTTGGATCGGCCTTTACGCCCACCAGCGAAACGGGTTGCCAGAAACTTCCTTTGGAGCCGGCGCCTTTCAACCCCATCGCTTCAAATTGTTCCGCGATGTACAGCGCGGCGATCTCGCCACCCTTCGCGCCAGTGCCGCGCCCCTCCAAACGATCATCGGAAAGAAATTTGATATGCGAACGCAAGGCGCTTTCGCTGATCGCACTAGGCAAATTACCGCGCGGCGAAATGCGTTGCGACCACGCAGTAACGGCAATCGAAAGCAAAGCGACTAACCCTAGAAGTGTCTTGACCTTCATGTCGTCTCCAATGGTAATCCAAAACAAATCTCTGAGGGTGCCGTAGGCACGAAATATCTATAGATGACAAAGGCCTGTTTTCTCGCAGCTCCGGAGGAGCGACATCCTCTGCCGCGCTACCGAGCTAAGACTCACTCTTGGCCTCGCGGCTATAAAACATCACTCCCTAAGAAGCTCAAATCCAAAGCGAACCACGCGTCAACTTGTCTTCCCGGTAATCAACGCCATAGCTTCCGCGCGAGTGCGGGGATCTTTTCGAAAGCCCCCGAGCACCGCCGAGGTCACGGTCTTTGCGCCCGGTTTCTTCACGCCGCGCAAAGTCATGCAGGTGTGCTCCGCTTCGATGACGACCATGACGCCGAGCGGTTGCAGTCGATCAAAAAGAGTGTTCGCAATTTCTGACGTCAGACGCTCTTGTAATTGCAGGCGGCGCGCGAAGGTTTCAGACAGGCGCGCGAGTTTCGAGACACCCAGGATTTTCCCGTCTTTCGGAATGTAGGCGATGTGACACTTGCCGACAAAAGGCGCCAGATGGTGTTCGCACAATGACGCGATGCTGATGTCTTTCACGATCACCATCTCATCGTGTTTGTTTCCCGACAAGGGCACGACATGCTCGCTCGGATCTTCGCGCATTCCAGCGGTGAGCTCGACGTACATTTCGGCGACGCGCCGTGGAGTCTCGCGCAAGCCCTCTCGATCAGGATCTTCGCCGATGCCTTCGAGGATCAGACGGACGCCGCGCGCAAGTAGTTCAAGATCAACCTCCCCCGGCTGCGTTCGTCCTTCAATGTCGGTTACTCTTGTATTCATTCTGGAGTGCGGCGACTCGTCGCCGCTTTTCCTTCGGCATCAATACCGCTTGTCAACCTGCAATCTTTCCTTTTGGTAAGCTGCGCGCGCCGCGTCCTGCACTTCACGCAACGGGACTCCCGCTTGTCTTGCCGCCATCCGGCACTGTTCAAACTCGGGCATCGCGTTTACCGCGCCGTTATTCGCGCTGTTGTTTAGATAGGCAACTTTAACATCAATCGGCCCAAATTGCGTCTCGACCCTGACGGTTTCTCGGGCCAGGGCGCGACGTGCTACTTCATAACTGCGGGCCCCGATCGTCGTCGTCTCGGCAAAGATCATTTGTAGAAACTTCTCGCGATCGGCGAGTTGGCAAAGCACGGAAAGGAGTAAACCGGGACGGTTCTTCTTCATCTGCGTGTGCGTCAGATAGCAGTCGAGCGCGCCCAATTCAAACGCCCGGTCCATCACGTAGCCAACCACCTGCGGCGAGATATCGTCGATGTTGGTTTCGATCATTAGCAGAGTTTCGTCGACCGGGCTGCTTGTGTCGTCACTCTCACCGACGAAGACTCGCAACGCATTCGGAAACTTGTGATGATCGCGGGAGCCGGCGCCGTAACCCGTGGCTTCAATTCGCATCGGTGGTACGGATCCAAAGCTATCGCAGACAGTCGCGATGATCGCCGCACCGGTCGGCGTCACAAACTCGCCTTCGATCTCCCCCGCATAAATTGGTTTGCCCTTCAATAACTCAGCGACCGCGGGCGGCGGAATGGGAAAGCGGCCGTGGGCCATCTCAGTCATACCGCTGCCGACGCGCAACGGTGACGAAATGAATCGCTCAATTCCCAGCAACTCGAAACAGATCGCTGCACCGCAGACATCGATGATCGCATCGAGAGCGCCGACTTCATGAAAATGAATCTTCTCGACCGGCTCGTTGTGGACCCGCGCTTCCGCTTCAGCCAGCAGCGAAAAGATGCGCGCGGCCCGGTCCTTGACGCTGTCACTCAGGCCGGAGTCGAAGATGATTTTGAGGATGTCACTGAGATGACGGTGCGCATGCTCATGTGCGGTGTGCACCCGAGCATAGGTCGCACTGATTCCGGAACGATCGACCTGCTCGAAATTAACTTGCCAGCCACTGACTCCAAGCAATTCCAATCGTTGAATCAACGCACGCGGCTCAACCCCCGCGCCGACCAACGCACCGAGAATCATGTCGCCACTAGCGCCGGCAAAACAGTCAAAGTAGAGAGTCTTCATTACGTCTTAGCAGCCGCAAAAAGGCACAAACAGCACAAAAGGAAAAAAGAAATCCGTTAGAGCAACCGAGCTAGAGGTAGCCACCCTGGATTCTGGATCGGCCTTTTGTGCCTTGTCATGGCTCAATCCTTTGCGTTAGCTCATTGACCGAAGAGCGGAAGAATCTCACCCGCCTTGCCCGTCAACACTTCATCGCAAAGATCCGAAAGCGCGGTACGCTCCGGGTTCACTTCTACCATATAAGCGGAAGCGGCACGCGCAATCTCAGGAATCGAAGCCGCCGGATAAACAACGGCCGAAGTGCCGATCACGAAACAAAGCTCGCATGCCTGGGCTTTCTGTGCGGCCGCCTCGAAGGCTCCGGCAGGCAACATCTCGCCGAACAAAACAACATCAGGTCTTAGATTGCCGCCGCAATCGAAACACACGGGGACGCCATTATCAAATTCCAACTCGCGCACGTCATGGCGCGATCCACATTCAAAGCAACGCGCCCGCCAGATGTTGCCGTGCAGCTCGATGACATTGCGCGAACCCGCCGCCTGATGCAAGCCGTCGATGTTCTGCGTGACCAGCGTCAGATCCCGAAACCCTTTCTGCCAACGGGCAATCGCCTCGTGCGCGGAATTCGGTCTCAACGCTCCCAGCAAACCGCGCCGATAGTTGAACCACTCCCAAACCGCCGGCAAATCGCGCGCGAGCATTCCAGCGGACGAAATCATGTCGAACGACATTCCCTTCCACATCGCAGACTGGCCTCCACCGCGAAATGTGGGCACGCCAGATTCGGCGGAGACGCCGGCGCCCGTGAGAATCACGACGTTGTTCGCTCGCGCAAACCTCTTCCGCAGTTCTTCAGAGATTGATACGGTTTCAGTGATGGTCATCGTTGAATTCGCATCGTAGCAGAGCGTCAGGCGACAGTGTCAAGGAAGCAGAATTCTCGCCAGGTGAGGTCGGTACCGCGAGCGGTAGCGACCGGGTGTCAATACTCACATGGCCCGGGATCGCGACGCCGAGCACCCGGTCGCTATCGCTCCCGCTACTGACTCCATAACCGCAAGAGAAAACGTATTCGCGCGCGGCGGCGGCTTTCAGTAAATCATCCAAACGGTTAATGTATTGTGCTCGTTCTTCTGCACTCAGCGAATGATAAGGCGGCCACAAGAAAACCTGTGAACCTGATTGAACTCCAAAACAAGCTCCGCGCCGCACTTCGGGCCGCGGCGGTCGAGTTGTTCCAGATAGAACTCGGCCAGGTGGTTACTGAAGTGCCTCCGCGCACGGAACTTGGTGACCTGGCTTTCCCGATCGCCTTTGAACTCGCGAAGCAAATTAAGAAAAAGACTGGAGAGAAACGCGCGCCGCGGACGATTGCCGAAGCTCTGAAACCGGCCTTGGAAGGTATCGGAGAAGTTTCCCGCGTTGAAGTCGCTGGCGCAGGCTATCTCAACGTCTTCTTCGATCGCGCAAAGTTAATTTCTGAGATTTCATCCAGCACTGAGACATCTGCCGATGCTTCGGTTGGTTCGCGCAAACTCATGGTCGAGCACACCAGCATCAATCCCAACAAGGCGGCGCACATCGGGCACGTGCGCAACTCGGTGCTTGGCGACACGTTCGTGCGCATTCTGCAGGCGGCGGGAAACCGGGTTGAGGTGCAGAACTACATCGATAATACCGGCGTTCAGGTCGCTGATG
>JAWVEM010000466.1:0-4665 GCA_033856735.1 Blastocatellia bacterium | reverse complement strand
CTCGATAATCCGAAAATTCGCGAGCAAGTAGCGGCCGACTACGAGACGATACGCGGCCGGATTCGCAACGGCGGAATTGACTCGGTCACCGGAGATTTGGGACAACTGGTACAGGCGCGGACCAAGGGACGCGGCCACGGCAGCAAAACTCGGGCGTTTTATGCGCGCCCGATCTTTGTTGCTCATATTCTAAACCTGCAGAAGCTCGCGTCGATGCCGCGCGTTTTCGCGGTTGAACATGAGGAAGAATTCGTTTAGAGAGAGATGAACGACACCATTGAGATCGGCGAAGAGCTGACGCGTTTTGGCGAGCCCCGGCCCGGCGTGTGTCCCGTGTGCGACCGCGCGGTGCAGGGCGAATTATTTTCGATCGCCGCGCTCCCGGAAGGTCTGCAATCGATCATTCTACCGAACGCAGCGACGGCGAACGCCGGCGGGGTTTGCAGCCGGTGTGTCGAGCTTTTCGAGCGCGCGCATCGTCAGATTGAATCGCACTCGACCATCTTTGAGCAGAACGATTTTGTCCTGCCGACTCCTTTGCGCATGGATGCGGACGAAAGGTTCACCGGCCGTGGAGTGACGGTGGCATTTCTGGATTCCGGGTTTTATGCGCACCCGGATTTAACTACGCCGGTCAACCGCATTCTTGCTTATCACAGCATCTTTGCCGAAGCAGGCGACCAGACTTCACTGGAGACAAATGACGTGGCCAGTTGGCACGGGATGATGACTTCGGTGGTCGCGACTGGAAACGGCGGACTCGCGGACGGGTTCTACCGCGGCATCGCATCGGACGCAAACGTGGTACTCGTCAAGATTGGGCGGACCGGCCGCATCAGCGAAGATCAAATTCAAGCAGGCCTCGAATGGGTTCTGGCCCATCGGGAAGAACACCGGATTCGCGTGATCAATATTTCCGCCGGCGGCGACTTTGAAGAAAGTTATCTTACTAATTCGTTGTCTGAGACGGTTGAGCGTTGTACGCGCGCTGGGTTGACCGTAGTTTGCGCGGTTGGAAATGCGGGCCACGTGCTCGGCCATCCAGTGCTGCCGCCCGCGAGCGCCCCGTCGTGCATCGCCGTCGGAGGTCTCGACGATCGGAACTCGCTGGACCGGGCGCGGCGCGGAATGTATCGCTCGTCCTATGGCCCTACGAGTGACGGGCTGCAAAAGCCTGAAGTGATCGCGCCCGGGATTTGGGTAGCCGCGCCCATTTTGCCGCACACGCCGACCGCCGAAGAGGCTGAGCTTTACTCGAAACTTGATGCGGCTGCGGATGAAGATCTTCGTTCGATTATTGGTAGCCATACCGGACTGGACAAAGATTTGGACGAAGCGAGTTCCCTGCCGATTCCTCTCGTCCGTCAATTGATCACGCTAAAATTGCGCGAGGGCAACGTCATCAATCAGCACTACAAATACGTGGATGGGACATCGTTCGCGGCGCCGATTGTCTCTTCGATCATTGCTTGTATGTTGGAAGCGAATCAGCGTCTGGCCCCGCAGCAGATCAAACGAATACTCATCGACACCGCCGAACGCGTTCCCGAAGTCGAGGTCGATCGACAGGGTTGGGGCGTGGTCTCCGCGCGGCGCGCCGTTGAGCTGGCTTTGGGATTAAGTTAGTGCTATCGGGCACTACCCCGAGCCCGGTAGTGTCTTAATTTGAAATCCATAGCTCACTTTATCTTTGAGCCGCTTTCTTCCAGCGGCCACTTGGCAAGCGCTTGCTGTACGAGCGCGTCGAATGAATGCGCGCCGTTCCGATGTTCGCGAGCAATGAAAAGAACTCGTGAAGCGAAGTCAGATGTGATCTTCCAAATATCTCCGTTCCTTTTGCTGAAATAAGAGCAGACCCCGTTGAAAGTGATAGGCCGCCCTTTCAATGAAAAGTGATGCAGTGCTGACAGCTGCGCTTGGCTAAGACCCGCAGCCTCAAGATACCGCGTCTCTTCCACCAGTTGTTCACAGACGTGGCTCATGTAGTCTCCCTTTCGGCTGTAGCTCTCAAGCTATGCCGAATCCAGCCCGATAAGGTCTTATGCTCGCTGGCCTTCGCAGCTCGCTCAAAAGCCTTGCGCTCCTCCGCGCTCACACGGATAGGGATGTAGGACTCTTTTGCGTGGCCCTTCGGTAACTTGGGCCTCCCTGGTTTTCTCTTAGTCGGCATTGGCTTGGGCCTCCCTTACGTCTGACACGATTGATGCTTGTACGGCCCTGAGCGGCGTTATCGCTGGCGGTAGATGTAACACGGTCACATGCCGTCGGGGATTGCTTGGATCGTCTGTATCGTGCGACCACGCATAAATGCGGGAAGTCTTAGGATGGTCAACATCAAACACTTCGACGTGTCCCTCCCAAACAGTCTCGCCGCGAAACGTCTCTTTCACTGGCACGGTTTCAACGTGCGCGGCTTCGACGCCATGCAGTTTCCGGATCACGTCTCTCAGTTCGTTGATGTCGTTCATGATGCCGCCTTTACTAAATCCGCAACTGTCCAAAAGTCTCGTTCAATTCCCGCGAACATCGCCGGAGTCATTTTCAAACTACCGTGCGTCCGAACTAGGTTGTAATAAGCGAAGTGAAGGGCAACAGCCGCTTCAAAGTTCTCTAGCTTCTTGCTGAATGCGTGGGTCAGGCGGGTAAGTCGGCGCATGTGCAAGCGGGTGATGCCGTTCAGTCTTTCAACGTGAGACGTGCAAATCAAGTCCATATCAGGGTGTCCAGCCATCACGCGCTTTTCGCAGAACGTGATCGCGGGCGCGCTGTAGCGTCGCTCTTGATGATGGTCGCCTTGATCCGTTCCGTAATTTTTAATAATCATTCCATAGTCCGCATTCATTCCGAATGCTTCCTCGATTGCATCCGCGTACACACCCAAACCATCGGTTGAAATCTGTGGTCGGTTCTCTATCCTGCTCGCCACGTCATTAACAAAAGCGTGAGCGGTCGCGTGGTCGCGCTTGCCTACCTTGAAGGCCGGGACGAGTTTGGTTTCCGCATCAATCGCGCACCACGTCCAAACATCGCCCTTGGTAGGATCGTCGTCAATTCTAAGGTGTTTTTGCTTCTTGCCGATAAATCCCCACACCTCATCAAATTGAAGCAGATTGCATTTCAATCCGCGCATTTTGCTATCGAGAAGCGCGGCGCAACCTTGCCCTACGCGAACACCTAGATTCATAATCGTGTTGCGGTTAATCCCCGTCATTCTTTCGATAGACCGGATACTCGATCCTTCGGCTAACGCGGCTATCACCGCAACCTGTTTTTCTTTTGCTAATATGTACGCCATGTCAATAACTGTATCACGGTTACTAATCCCGAGTCAAGAAAATTGTGTTACAATTATTTTCACCAGCTAGAAGTTTGTGCTTTACAACATCCCGTAAAATCGCTAGACTGAGCCTTAGCGATAGGACAACAACTAACTACTATCGTGTCGATTTTGAAATGATAAATAGTCCCCACAAGACTGCAATAGACGTGTCACTATGACTCTAAACCAATTGTCTATTGGGGACATCTAACAAGTTGGAAACAAAGGCCGCGCCGAGCGTCGGTAGCCAAACCTGAATCTCGCCGCAGCCGTAAGCGCATCTCTGAAAATGAGGCGTTAAATTATGTCTACAGTACTGGAATATCCTACCTACGATAGGGCCGATGACTGTCTCACTGACAGGGAAGCCCTAGAACGATATAGGATTGAGAAAGCTAACAATCCAGGTGCGGTCGTGGAGCTTAACGACCTGTCTTGCGGTGAGCATTGGAACGTCAAGGTCTACACCAAAGCGGAGAGTGAAAGGGTTATCCGCGAGCGCATACGTGAGTTGGTTGAAGAGTTTAAAAAGGCCGCGCAGGAAGCCCTTCAAAAATGAGCCAAGAACCTCCCTCAAGCGATAAGGACTCCCAAGCCTTAACTAAAACAGAATCCTCCCAAGAGGAGGAAACCGCTGAGGCTGTCGAAGCCTTAATTGAGGCCGCGCCACACCTTATTGAAAAGACTCTGATTGGGATTATCCGCGAAGGTGCCAGCCCCAGAATTGACCCCGAAACCTACAAGCTTGCCGCCCAAACTCGCCAGCAAGAACAAGACAACAAACTGAAGTTTCTCATGCGAAAGATCGAGCTTGAGGATACCCAACATGCCCGACAGCATGAACTTGAGGTTACAAAGCAGGATCTTGATGTGGAACAGAGTCGGGCAGTGAGGAAGATGTGTTGGCCGCTTCTCATCACTGGAATTGTCTTGGTTGTCGGCGGGGTTTCCTCCGGAATCTACCTAGCCGCCAATGGAAAAGAGACGCTTGGCTTCTCTGTCCTCTCCGGTACTGTAACCGCGCTGTTCGCTTATGTGGGCGGTTTAGGCACTCCGCGCTTCTGGAAGAGCTAGCCAGCTTACCTTCCGATTTCAAATTAAGACACTACCCCGAGCCCAGCCAGCTAGACATTGGCTTTGTCGCTGTGACAGAATCCTCCACACGAATTAGAGAAAGCAAAACAGGAGCACCTCAGAGTTTCTATGTCTGAAAGCGAGTCTGCCATACACGAATCTCAGGAAGCGCCGGCGGCGACTGAGAAGGAAGATATAACCTACCAGGCCGTGGAAAAGGACGGCGTAGTCACTGCGATTTGGGAAATGAAAGGGCGCAAACACCTGCGCAC
>JAWVEM010000465.1:0-5449 GCA_033856735.1 Blastocatellia bacterium | reverse complement strand
ACCAACCTCGCATGCGCGGCGTGCTCGATCTGGTGGCCGAGAAATCAAACTGGGGCAAGCCTCTGCCGGCCGGGCGGGGTCGAGGCGTGGCGACGCACTTCTCGTTCGACAGTTATGTGGCGCAGGTAGCGGAAGTTTCGGTCGACAAGCGTGGCGCGGTGCGCGTGCACAAAGTGGTCTGTGCAGTTGATTGTGGACGCATCGTAAATCCCGACACGGTGAAAGGTCAGATGGAGGGCGGGATAATATTTGGCCTGACCGCGGCCTTGAAAGACGAGATCACTTTAGATCGCGGCCGCGTGCAACAGCGAAACTTTCATGACTATCCAATGCTGCGCATGAACGAAGCACCGGAGATTGAGGTTCACATAGTGCCCAGCACGGAAAAGCCTACCGGCGTAGGCGAACCCGGCGTGCCGCCCGTGGCGCCGGCCGTAGCGAATGCGATCTTTGCGGTGACGGGGAAGCGAGTGAGGAAACTGCCGATTGGCTTGGTTGGGTAGATTTGGAGTGCGGCGACTTGTCGCCGCAAAGCGCTGACAAGTCAGCGCACTCCACACACGAACATGTCGAGCAAATATTCATATTTGATAATTGTCGTCGCACTACTCTTCGTAACAGCGCTGGGGTTGATTGCTCGACCGATCTCTTCATGGGCGGTAGAACCTCCTGAGCGAGACGACGCGAAAGCCCGCGCACTCTTCACCTCGATCATTCCTGTACTCAAACATCCGCGTTGTTTGAATTGCCATGCGACGGGCGACTATCCGAGGCAAGGCGACGACAATCACATTCACACCCAGAACGTGAGGCGGGGGCTAACGGGGCTCGGCAAGTACGGCCAGAAGTGCAGCACTTGCCATCAGGAACAGAACGTCGCTGGTTTGAACATGCCGCCTGGCGCGCCCAATTGGCATCTGCCGCCAGCCAAGATACCGATGATCTGGGAAGGAAAAACTCCGGGCGAGATTTGCCGCCAGATTAAGGATCCCAAACAGAACAACGGCAAGACCATCGCTCAGATCATCGAGCACGTTACCGCTGACAAACTGGTCATGTGGGGATGGAATCCCGGCGAAGGCCGCACGCCGGTGCCGATGCCTCATAACGAATTCGCTCGACGATTCCAGGACTGGGCGCGCTTTGGCGCTGCTTGTCCGGAGTGAATCTGTCCACAGATTACGCAGATTACACAGAGCAGTTCGGAACCTCAACTGCTTAGCGATTCGACCACTCACCAGATCTTTGTGTCTACGAAATCTGCCGATTCATTTCAGCTAAAAGCGAAAACCCGCACCGGCAATAACTTGAACAGTGCGACGATTGAATGATGGAGTAGGAAAGGAATCCAGCCGGAACGCGCCGGTCGCCGGATCGAGAGTCACAAAATCGACTGTGCGTTGCGGATACCGGAGGATGGTGTCACCGACATCTACACGCAAGACGATCTTTCTTGAAGGATAAAACTCGAGAACTCCGCCGAGGTCGAAAATGAGATTTGTCTGTCGGCGGAACTTTAGGCTGAAAGCATTCACACCCGTGCCGCCGGTTGGCACGATCTCAAAGGCTCCTCTGCTGAAGCTCATCAAGCCAGGCCTGGCTTTTCCGAACACGCCCCATTTCTTAAAGCGCTTCCCGGCCTTCACTCCGAACAAGCTCTGAGTGATTTGTCCTTCCTCGACCCGGCCGCAAAAATGACACTGCCTGGGAAAGAAGTAACCCGCGGCTTCAAGCGCAACATGCTTGTTGAGGTTGTAGGTAAATCTTCCGCCCAAGCCCGGCTCACTCAGTCCCGGATCGAAAGTAATCGAAGTGAAGTCAGCGGCCACCTCGAACTTTGGGAGGTCCCTGGCTTGCCCGCGAGCGTGCGGAGAGCCAGTTAGAAAACAGACAGCGATGATAGCGATTGCGAGCGAGAAGTTTCTTTTCATTTTTTCCTCCAAGGTTATTTAGTTTCTGGTCCCCTCTCATTTGGGAGAGGGTTAGGGTGAGGACTCGAGCGAGAGAGCAACAAGAGAGTCTTTCTCTATGTAGGCCCTCACCCAAGCCCTCTCCAAAAGCGAAGGGAGTAAACGGCGCACACTAATCCCGGCTCTCCAGTTACGGGAGAGAATATGCAAATTGGTTGTCTGAAATTTTTAGCTGCGCGCGCGAACGCTGCGCTATCGCGACCTCAAGGGTCTTTGGGCCACAAGTTCTCAATCCGGTCGGCCCCGCCCACCATTACTCGAGGAGGTTTTAGCAGGGGAATGGTTTGGATTGTCCGGTTGGGAGTGCTGACCTGGAGTGTGGTTCGGTTGCGAACACCGCCGGTGCTGGTTTGATTCAGATTCACAGCGTCGTCTACCTTCTGCCACACACTCTTCTTGTCTGGCAAAGCCGGATCAGATCCAAAGATCGGCGCGTATTTGGGATCGTGCAGGACCCAGAGATTCCACGCGCCGCCGCCCGGCAGGATCGGTGAACTCGAGAGCCACTCGTACCGGTTGCCATTAACCGTGAATTCGATCCGGTTGTCGTCAATGATGCCTACCTTTTGAAACTCATAGCCGGCACGCGGCACGAGGGAGAAGATAAAGCGCCCTCGATCCTGAACGTAGAACCACAGCAACGCTCCCGTGCAACCATTCGCCGACTTGCCGGCGGCGATTGCATTTCCATCGATCAGTAGACGGTAATCTTTCATCGCCAGCTCCACTGCGTCGAGGGTGAAATCGCGCGGCATCATTCGCGGACCTGGATCCCGGAGATTCGAACGATCGAAGGTGACTCTCACTACGTCGACGATTTTGACGCCGGTGTTCTGGTTAACCAGCAGGTCGAGGGAAAATGCGTCGCCATCATCCAGCATCTGGGGCGCGGCGGATTTCGGAAAGGTTGAGGCAATGTCTGTCTGGGCCGCCTCTGCTCCATTCGTTTTCTCAGCCCGGAGCTTGCGTTCAAATTGACGATCGAGTGGCCGGACTTCAATCTTGAAATTTTTTGAAGTGGGATTGGCGGTAACCACCAGGTCGTACCCGAAGATGAAACGTCCGGCGTTGTCTTCGAGTACCCGGTGAATAATGTGTTGCTCATCCATGACGGCCTGCGAGCTCAGAACCGAAGGCCCACGCTGCAACTCACTCGAGGCCCTCTTCGCGTTGGTCCATGAAGTCTCGCTCTTGAACGCCACGAACCCTCCGTCGCTCAACGGCACGATCAGTTGGCGTTTCGCGCTTTCCTGCGCGGAGGCCATCGCGGTCCACGCCAGGCAGCAAAACGCTATAGTTAAAGCCTTACTTCTCATCGCTGGTAGCTTCCTTTAATAATCGTCAACTGGACCTCATTCGTAGGTTTGAAACCGACCAGACTCATGGGCGGCTCCGTGGCCGACGCTTTCTGCCGGCCGGCGATCAGGTTGGTTCTGGCGCCCGCGGGTTGGCGGCGCTGTCTTTCGCGATAGATAACTCTAGTCACAGTATTTTCCCGGATCCTTTCCTGAATCACCGGCGCTTCGACCGTCTTGCTCACGACGAGGGGCGGCGGCGCGCTTAGCGGGCGACGAGAATTCAGGGCGAAGACAAGTGAGACGCCAAGGAATATCAACAGCACCGCGGCCAAAGGAATCGGCACGCGCACGGAACTTGAAAAGAAATTTCCCAGCAGCGTTCTCGGGCTGATTCGCTTTTCAGTCGTGGGCAAAAGAAGTCCGCTGTTCGATTCCGTTTCCAGACGTTGTCGCAAGCGAGTGTTGTATCCTGGCCAAAAACTCTCCGCCGGCAATGCAGACTGCTTTGCCTCATCGACGACGCGCAGCAAACTCCGCAGAGCAGCATATTCTTCACGGCAGGCGGTGCACGCTTCGAGTTCGGCCGGCAACGATTGCGTTTGGTCGTGCGGTTCTAAAGCCAGCGCGATTAAAGTCTCTCGGGTTGCTTTGCAGTTATGCATCTTACTTAAACTCCGATCTTTATCTCAGCTTCTCAGCGCGCTGAACGGATTTCTTAATTGGACTTCAACGTTCAGATGTTCGCGCAGTTTAATGACGGCGCGTGAAATAGATTTCTTGGCCGTCCCCTGCGAACAACCAACCGCTTTCGCTATTTCTTCGTAAGTCATTCCCTCATGATGCTTGAGCAGAAAGATGAGCCTCTGTTGCGAAGTCAGCTCGGACAGCGCCTGCATCACCTTCTCAACCATGATTCGGTCGAGCAAAACGTTTTCAGAATCCGCCAGGGCGGGCCGGCGGTGTTTATTGGTCTCAATTGCATCCACATCGAACAACTGGACGCCGGTAGTTTCCCCGCGCCAACGGAACGAACGGGCGCGCCGGTGGTTAAGGAAGCAGTTGATCGTGATCTTACCCAGCCAGGTATAAAAGCTGGATTCACCTCTGAACGTGTGGAGCGCCTGATAGCTCTTCAGCCAAACCTCTTGAGAGAGGTCCTCTGCATCCTGATGGTTGTGGCAATAATGCAGTGCGAGTGAATAGATCCGCCGCTCGAATCGTTGGGCGAGCAGACAGAAGGCGTCCATATCAGCCGCCTGGGCTCGTCTAATCAATTCATCTTCGCTGGTAGTCAGCGGCGCCACCTGGAAAAGCTTCATAGCGGACATTCACCGCAATAGACACGCGGGTTGAGATTTGGTTGGCCTGAAAGATATAAAGTTTCTCAGGTTTCGACGATCGTACCTTGAGCCTTTCATATGTGCGGAGCTTTGTCCATAACGGTCGCAGCGATTGAATTCCAGGCGCAATGCTGACAGTCTGAAAAGGACCAGGCCCGTACTCGGGTTGATTGGGGCTAACATTGCAGCTACACATACGAGACTCACTCAGTCGAGCGATCAGGGCGCGCAGCTTTTTGTACTGTGCTCTGGTCGCGCTTCTGTTTGCGGCGGCTTGTCATCGCTCAACTCAGCCTAATCGTTCTCCGGAAGCATCTCGTCAGGCCGAAGAGCGGCAAACACTGATGGGGCGGGTGGTTCGGATTGCTGACGGCGACACCCTCACGTTGCTGGATTCATCAAACACTCAACATCGCATTCGTCTGGAAGGAATTGATGCGCCGGAATCGCACCAGGCGTTCGGCACTCAATCAAAGAGAAGTCTCTCGGACATGGTATTCGGAAAGGACGTTACCGTCGTCTATCAGAAGACAGATCAATACGGGCGGCTGGTGGGAAAGATCCTGATCGATGGGATGGACGTTAACCTTGCACAAGTGAGGGCCGGCATGGCCTGGCACTACAAGGAATATGAGCGCGAGCAGTCCGTGGAGGATCGAGATCTTTACGCGAAAGCTGAGGATGAAGCACGCGCCGACAGACGCGGCCTGTGGCAGGACGCCGATCCGGTTGAGCCGAGCGCGTTTCGAAAAGAAGAGAAGCGAGAGCGACAGGATGCGAGATAACTAATCGTTGAACTGGCTTTGAGCCCCAGAGGGGCGGAATATTTATAGCTTAATTC
>JAWVEM010000464.1:0-5167 GCA_033856735.1 Blastocatellia bacterium | reverse complement strand
ACGTGCTCCTTGTTTGAAGGATGCTCGTTAACAGCGGATTCGTCCATCAGGTGGTATCGATACGGCTCATGCCGGGATAGGCAACGAGCCACGCGCGACGGATCCGGCGAAGCATGGCTGGATACAGAACCCAGCGAAATGGTTCGATCGCGACTAGGTACGGTCGCGTGAGCCACGACACACGGCGGACGTAGACTCCCCAGTACAAACGGTACCCGTTCGGGCTGCTTACCAGAGCAGTGCAGATGAAGCCGTGGATGGTCCTGTTGCGGGTTTCACGAAGAGCTTCTCCCGGAAATTGATACAAGACCCAAAAGTGGCCATCCAGAGTACCTGGCGTTATTTCGGAGTCGCGTCGGTCGCGTTCCGACAGGCGTTCCAGAAATGAGTCTTCCGGCCGCATCGGTTCTCGATCCCAACCGAATACCCGGCCGAGAAAATATCGGAGGCCGTAAAGGAGAGTCGCGATGTGGCTCGGAGCCGTCGAGGACTCGAGTGCACAAATGTCCGCGACAGTCCGCCCGCTGCCGCCTCCAGGAAGATCCACAGACGACACGTCATAGAGCGGAACGTCAGGAAGAAGTTCGTGTCCACGAAGAGGCAAACTCCGATACTCGGCTGCGGACGCACGCATCGTGAGTGTCGACCACCAATTCTTCACTGCGCGTTCCCTCGCTGAACGAGCATGGTAAGTCCGTTCCTCACACAGGGAAGCTTAAACGCCGGCACCTGCACCACTATTCTGGATGAAGCGCCGCACTCAGAGCAGCAAGCGATCCCACGTGCCTCCATACCTAATTGAACGAACCATTTCTCTCTCGTAAATACTCTGGGGGAATTCGAACTCGATTCGGCTGGCTCCGTCGAGGGATTTCAATTGTTCGGCGGAGAGTTCCAGATCCAAACTGCCGAGATTGTCCTGGAGTTGAGATACCTTCCGCGCTCCGATGATCGGGATTACTGGCACCGTTTGGTAGCGCAGCCACGCGAGCGCGACTTGCGCCATGCTTCGACCAGCTTGTTCGGAGACCGCCTTCACCGCCGAGATGATCCGAGTCGCGTGCTGTTCCTCGGGAAGGAATTCCTTCATTCCCTCATCGCTCATCCGCCCCCCGTCGGCCTTACCCTCGCCGTGATACTTCCCCGACAAAACGCCCTTCGCCAACGGAGACCAAGCCAGAACCCCCAGGTTCAAAGCTTTCGCCATGGGAATCAGTTCGCGCTCGACCGTCCGCTCCATCAGGCTGTACTCGATCTGCAACCCGATGAACTGTGTCCAGCCTCGAAGCTCCGCCAGAGTATTTGCCTGGGCGATCCACCAAGCGGGAGCGTCCGAGATGCCGAGGTAGAGAACCTTGCCCTGGCGAACGAGATCGTCCAGACCGCGCATGACTTCTTCCACTGGTGTGATCCCATCCCAAATGTGCACCCAGTACAGATCGATGTAGTCGGTTTGCAATCGTTTCAGGCTGGCTTCCAGTGCTTGCATCATGCTCTTACGGTGATTGCCCGCCGCGTTGGGATCGTTGCCGGGCGCAGCGTTGGAGTATTTTGTCGCTAGAACGACACTGTCGCGATGGCCCTTGATGAACTCACCCACGAATTTTTCGCTTGTGCCGCCGGTGTAGAAGTTCGCGGTGTCGATGAAGGTTCCGCCTGCCTCGCGGTAGGTCTCATAGACTCTCTGCGC
Organism: Blastocatellia bacterium; assembly: GCA_033856735.1. Taxonomy (GTDB): domain Bacteria; phylum Acidobacteriota; class Blastocatellia; order Pyrinomonadales; family Pyrinomonadaceae; genus UBA11740. Next base: position 3,477 of record JAWVEM010000464.1, on the reverse strand, counting down.
TTCATCCTTCGGCGATCCCCATCCCCACTCGTCTCCGAAAGTCATTGTGCCTAGCGCCGCTTCGGAGACCCGCAGTCCGCTCTTGCCCAGCAATCTGTATTTCATGATCGCGCTGCTTTCATGCCCCTCAGGAATTGATTCCGCTCCGAGGGTCCTTTCGCTGAACCGCTTTACCGGGTGAAACGGTTCGGGACCGCCCCCTGATAGGCTTCAGGTGCGCGGTGCGAGCAAGCTTGGCGCGCGCCCGTGCGAGCTGCGCTTTCACCGTCCCGTGGGGAACACCCAAAACAAGCGCAGCCTCCTTCGTCGTCAAACCGTCGATATCACGCAACTGAAGGGTTCTACGGAGCTTTGGTGAGAGCTGCCTAACGCCCTCGACCAGTTGGTATCGTGCTTCCGCTGCGAAGCAGAGTTCTTCTGGACTTGGCTTCGAATCAGGTAACCGTTCCGAGAATGTGAGGCCGTCTTCCCCTTGCTCTTCGTCAAGCGACAAATAGCTATCGCGGCGGCGTAATTTCATCAGCGCAGCGTTGGTGACGATTGTTGTTAACCAGGTTGAAAGTTGAGCTTGCCCCCTAAACTGGCCTAGATGCTTGTACGCGGAAAGGAGAGCATCCTGGACGGCATCTTCTGCGTCGGGCATGTTGCGCAGGAAGCGGAAAGCTCTCTTGTAAAACATTGGTAGGTAGCGGGACACGACGCTGTCCAGTTCCTGAGCACGCTCGCTAAGGAGACCGTTGGGAACTGCTCGCTCTCCTTCAATGAACATTGTTATTGCCGACGTAACGTGCCTCCTCTCTAAGTGACCCCGGGGTGTGCGGACATCTCACTCCTACAGCATGGTTCGACTCCGTCGCTGCCAGGAGCCACCCGAGGACCCCGCCAGCTGGTCGAGTCGGGACTGACTTCTTTGCCTGCGAAGAAAACTCGATAACCGTTCCCGGTTGGGGCTGACCGGCACGCACGAACGCATTCCGAAAGTTCTTCGGTACGTAAAAAACTCAATCACCTTTGCCATGACCCTCTCCTTGATCGTGTGAACCTCTGCGGGCGAGGCAGCAAGCAACTCCAGGTGCAAGAGGCGGACCATCCGCAAGAGATTGAAAAGACAGAAAAAGAAGGGCGGAAAACTGCCTGTGGATTTGGTGAAATTGGCGAAAATTGCGATTTCACCAGTCCTCGGAAAAGGCCTAGCTGAGTTTGAAGTGGCTTTTACGAATCCTTAATTTCTTAATCCGGTGCTCCAAGGTCGAAGGTGGTACTCGGAGCCTCGCCGCGGCTCCGTTCGAGCCAGACACTCGCCCTCGACTTCCCGCCAGTGCGTCCTGAATGATCTGCCGTTCACGACTGGAGTCCTCATCGGCGTCCGCGGGCTCAGGTTGTTGCGGCAAGCTGACACGGCGGGAATCCTTGGACAACCACGCTGCATCCACAGAAAACACCCCATCAGAACTAACAATCACCGACCTCTCAACAACATTTTGCAATTCGCGAATATTGCCCGGCCAGGAGTACTCAATGAACGCATTCATCGTTGTCTGCGATATCTGCTCGATCCGCTTCCCCATGCGCCGGGCAAAAAGTTCGACAAAATGCGAGACCAACTGCGCAATGTCCTGCCGGCGCTCACGCAGTGGTGGCAGCACGACAGGAAATACATTGAGACGGTAGTACAGGTCACTGCGGAATTCGTTTCGTGCGACCATCTGGATAAGATCGCGATGGGTCGCCGCCACCAGACGGACGTTGATGCGGTGCGTGCGGCCGCTTCCCAGACGCTCAAACTCCTGCTCCTGCAGGACGCGCAGCAGCTTAGGCTGCAGAGCCCGCGGTAGATCTCCGATTTCGTCCAGAAAAAGCGTGCCGGTATCGGCCGTTTCGAATCGGCCGATTTTCTGCGCGATCGCACCTGTGAAGGCACCCTTCTCGTGTCCAAACAGCTCGCTTTCCAACAGGTCGAAGGGAATGGCAGCGCAATTCAGCTTCACTAAGGGACAGCTGCGACGTTTGCTGAGATTGTGAATGGCGCTCGCGATCAGTTCTTTTCCCGTCCCTGTTTCGCCTTCGATCAGGACCGTAGAATCTGTCGGCGCAACCGAGCGGACCAGGTCTAGGGTCTCCGTGAGAGCCAGACTGTTACCAATAATTCGTTCAAAGTCCTGGTGGCGGTTTGCCTGAGCAAAGCCCATTCTTACGAAGCCTTGCGCGTCCGGAAAAACAACACTTGGGATTCCCATACTGAGTCCTCCCGAACCCGCTTTATATCTGCCGAAATCCCCACGATAGTGAAATCTGCTGGGTCTTTAACTGAGTGTGCAATGACCTGCGCCTTGGGCACAACCGTAGATCGAGGGTCTTCGGATAGGTATTTGGCGTAGACCAACGCTACCCGTTTAGCGAATCGACGCTCCCCCTTTTGGGTAATAAGGGGTCTTCTAGCGTTGCGGGATTTCGAAGTGCTTCCTGCCGAAGAGATGCGCATCAACGGACCACGCGCCAGGACCGATCATTGCCAGGGTGGCACCCAAGGTGGCCAAGATGATTGGAATTCCAGGACCGCCGGCGCTCGAACAAACGATCCATAGCTCAACGATTGTGATCATCGTTCCAGCGACCGGCGTCCACAAGCCCACGAGGAGTAGTATCCCGGCGACTGCTGCGAACATGTGCGGAACTATTGATGCAAATTGTGACGTGTCCCTTAAATGTGCGATCCCATAACAAAACAGAGTTGTGGCGGTTAATACCCGCTGGAGCAGAATGCCAATGCCCGGCCAACCTTTCGGGAATGTGGAAAATAAGCGTTGCAAGAAAAAACCCGATACAGCATAGGGCATTCGCAACACCTCCCAAAACCGCCAAAAGGAGGTCCGCAGCTCTATCTTTCAGGGGATCTCTAGCTCGATAATTCCACGCTTCAGCCCGATTGTAACGGCATGGGCCCGGTCGCTAGCCCCAAGTTTCGCGAGTATGTTAGCGACATAGCTCTTTACGCTGGCTTCACCGATTGAGAGCTGCTCGGCGATCTGCTTGTTGGCGTTTCCGTTAGCGATTAGCCGTAATACATCGATTTCTCGTGGCGTCAAGTCGTCCCTAGGATGATCAACTAGCTCCGCCGCTATCTCTGGAGGTATGCGCCTTTGTCCCGCATGGACAGCCCGGATGGTCTCCAAGAGCTCTCTGTGCACCTGTCTCTTCAACAAGTAAGCTCGTGCGCCTGCCTTGAGGGCTCGCACCACTTGGGCATCGCCCGTGTATGTCGTCAGAACGATGATCCGTGCTTTCGGGAATTCGCTCTGGATGCGAATAATCGCTTCGATGCCATTCAAGCCCGGCATCTGCAGATCCATTAGGGTCACATCCGGTCGGTGCGATCGGAACTTCTCGATGGCTTCCTCGCCATTAGAAGCCTCTGCAACCAGCTTCATGTCAGTTTCAGCGTTAACCAGTGCTGCGATCCCCTTGCGCAGAAGAGGG
>JAWVEM010000463.1:0-2685 GCA_033856735.1 Blastocatellia bacterium | reverse complement strand
CAATCGAGTCCCATGGTCAATCTGGATCACGATGATGAAGTAGGCGCTGTCCGAACCGGCCGGCGAGCTTTGTATTACTGGCTCTATCCCAACTTCATGATGAATTTTTACGAAGGCGTGCTGGATACAAATCTCGTGCGGCCGCTGGCCGTCAATCGCACCGAAGTCGTGTTCGACTTTTATTTTGCCGACGTGTCTGAATCAGCGCGCGAGCGCAATCTGGCGAGCATCAATGTTGGCGACCGCATTCAACAGGAAGACCTGGACATTTGCGAGTCAGTGCAGAAAGGATTGAGCTCGAGAGCATACAATGCCGGCCGTTTGTCAGTGCGCCGCGAAGCCGGCGAGTACCTTTTCCATCGTCTGTTGTCCGCGGACTTGCGGGCAGCAGTTGAGTCCGCGAATCATTCTTAAGGTGCGGTGGGAAGTTTTTTGAAGCCTTTTTCGAGCGCCTTGCGCAAGCGATCGACGGCAGTGGTTGGGTCGCCCACCAAAATTGGATCCGTATAAAGCAGCACCTCACCGTTGCGAGCGTCGACGATTCCAATCTCCAGTTTCAAGAATGCGGGCATTCCGCCTACCAAAACAGTAAATGCCTTCTTGCCAGAAGTGAGTTTCTGTCCCTGACCGCGGATGAAAATGATAGCGTCGGCCGGCGTTGCCAGATTCAGGTTCAGTACTTCGTCACCCATTGAGAACCGGCCCTTCTTCACGTCCGACCGCTTCTTCATGACTTTCGGCAACAAGTCGTCAAACTTCGCCTGAATGTCTGCGACGGTATACTTCTGTTGAGCGCGGTCTTGGGCGGATGAAGACGCTGGGCCATTCAATGTGGTCACGTGTTTCTGCAACAGCACTTCCGCCACCGTCTGCTCAACGCGAGCGCTGAGCTCTTCTGACTCAGCCGCCATACCTTCGGGTCCTTTCATGCTGTCGCGCACAACGCTCACCTTGGCCGGCAGGATGACCACGTTACGGATGGTGGATTCTCTGGAGTTGATCTTCGGGTGCAGAAACTGAGCCCGAACAACCAATGGCGACATCGCCGCTGCCAGCACGACTAACCCAACCTGCATGGCAGTTCGAACTCTGAACGCTTTAGCAAGTGTAGAAGTAGAAGTCATGTCTGGCTCCTCCTTAGCACTTCAAGGCGTCTTTGAATTCTTTCGCGATCCACGGCTCCGGGCACAAGTTGCAGATATTTCTCGTACTCGGTGAGCGCTTCATTTGGACGGCCCAGTTTTTCGTACAGCATGCCAAGTCCTCGATGGATTGCCGGAAACGGATTGTCCAAATTTGCCGCGCGCTGGTAAAGCTCTTCGGCTTTCTGTTGATGCGACTTCCAGTTTTGCTGCCCTTCAGGGGTCGCGAGCAAGTCGCGCTCTTCCTCTTCCGGTGTTCGCTTCGCTCGCTTCTTCGCGGCATCTTTCTTTGCGCTGTTGGTCAGCTCTCTTTCAGTCAATTGCGACGAACGTGGGCCGAGGGTGCGATAAGCTTCAGCCAGTAGGAAGACATTCTCTGAGGAAGTCGGACGGAATTCGACCAGGCGTTGCGCCAAGTAAAGCGCAGAGCGAAAGCGCGCGGCGTTGATCGCCAACTGAATGTCGTGGCGCATGATGGATTCAGCTTTCGTGAAGTAAGCCGCTCTTTCACGGTTCAACTCCATCTGTGGCGTCACTCTGTCGGCGCGCGCTCCGAGATAAGTGGTTAAATAGTTGATTCGCTCCTGGAGCGCAGGATGGTCGTTATAGAAATATCTGATCTCCTCCCCTTCGATGTCCTGTTTGAGGACCTTCATCGTTTTCACCATCTCTTCAGGCGCATACTCAGCAGCAATCATCATGTCGATGCCTTTCAGATCCGCCTCGCGTTCCAGATCACGGCTATAACCAAACATGGTGGCCATAACGATAAAAGGCGCCACCGCGGTGACAATCGTGATGACCGCACCTACCGCCCCTCCAGGGGCGTATGCGCCGACGGCGGCCATGATATTCATCGTGAGAAACTTTTTGCGGTTACTGCGATTTTGCAGGTATGTGTGCCGTCGGATCACGTGAGTCATTTCATGAGCGATTACGGACGCTACCTGGGACTCGTTGTCCATCAAAGCGAATAATCCAGTGGTGACGTAAATCGATCCGTTCGGAAGGGCAAAGGCGTTAGGCACCGGATCTCTAAGGACGCGAAACTTCCACACCACGTTTTCCAAATGCTGGCCGCGCGGCAGCAGCGTCTCGCCGATTCGCAGCAGGTAAGTATTGGTTGCGTCGTCGGCGTAAATCAGGCCCTCTCGCTCAAACCGCCGATCGAGCAGGTTAACCTGTTCAAGCAGATCCAGATCTACTTTGGTAAAGACGAACTCTTCTTTGGGAGCAGTCGACGGCGGCCCTTGCGGCCGGCGCACGGCTGACACCGGCACGGGGAGGTAGAAGCATAGCGCGACGACAATAAGCTGCCGGATGCGAAACGTCTTCATCTCCGTTTAGACCTCGTAGAAGATTCATTAGCGAGAGGCTGATGTTTATTTCATGCGGGCCGTACTATATGACTTGAGATTCGCGAAAGTAAAGAGGTGGCACGGGCGTCCCGCCACAATCCTGAGCAAGAAACCCGTGCCATTCTGCGATCAGGATTGGAAGCGGCGGCAGGGGGGCTGCCAGTCCTCAGCTCACGGAGCTTTCA
>JAWVEM010000462.1:0-6173 GCA_033856735.1 Blastocatellia bacterium | reverse complement strand
GTAATTTCAAATTAGGACACTCAGACGGCAGCGGGTCGTCGTAATAATCTCTTCTGCATTCAAGGCAGCGTTTCATAATATTCTCTACGGCAAACCCACCCGCCTGACGAGATCGGCAAATCGCGGGTCCGAGTGCAGGCTATCGAGTTCCGGATCGAGTTTGAGGTGGCTCATGTACCACGAACGATCTTCATAGGCTCGCTCAAGCGATGCAAACGCCTTATCTTTGTCTCCAAGGCCCGCATAGATGCTCGCGATCAGGTACGACGAGACGTAAGGATGCTTTGACCGGTCGTTCAATTCGGCGAGCACCTTGATAGCTTCGTCCTTCTTCCCGGACACAGCGTACACACGGCCCAACCCTATCGTCGGCACCGCAATGACGGGCTCTATCGATATGGCTTTCTGGAACGCCTCGATGGCTTCGGGCCAGCGCCCCTTCTGCGCCAGGGCATTTCCCAACCATGAGTATCCCGGCCAGTAGTCAGGCTCCAATTCGATAGCCTTACGGTGCTGCTCGATCGATTCGTCATACCGATGCGCGAGATAGAGATTCCATCCCAGGACACTTGTACGCTCCTGGGCGAGCGGATCGAGTTGTTGGCCGTTCTTGAGTTCCGCGATCCCTTCATCAACTCTGCCCATCGTTACCAGATACCATCCGTACATTTCATGACTGAGCGAATCATCGGGGTCGAGTTCAATGGCTCGCTTGAACTCCTTCTCAGCGGCCGGCCAGTTCCAATCATAGTACCAATAGACAGCCCCCAAATCGGCGTGAGCAACCGCGAGTTTATCGTCTAACTCTATAGCCTTCAGTGCCTCCTCCTTGGCCTTCGGCATCGCCTCGTGTGGCGACATCGTCCAATCGACTATGAGGTAGTGGTAGTATGCCAAGCCGTGGTAGGCCAGAGCATAGTTCGGATCGAGGGCGACCGCTTGTCTCAAGTACCCAAATCCGATGTCGAGTTCCTCTCTGTTGAATTTCGCGGCATGATAAACGCCTTTGAGGTATAGCCGATAGGCTTCTGGATTATTTGTATAGACCTTTTCAACCGCCGCTATTTCCGCACCGGAAAGTTTCGATTTGAGCTTGCCGGAAACATCGCGGGCAATTTCGCTTTGAAGCGTGACGAGATTAGACATTTGGCGGTGGTAATCGCCTTTCCAAAGCACCGTGTCTTTTTGTGCGTCAATCAATTCGATATACAAGGTAATTTCATTTCCGCGTTGGACAACCCGCCCATTCAAAATCGCTTGAACATTTAACTCCTTCGCAATCGTCTGCGGATTCGTCTCCTTTCCCTTGTAACGAAAGACTGAAGAACGAGGTTTGACCGATAAGTTTGGCAAATTCGACAAACTGCCAATCAAAGTTTCCGTCATTCCATCCGAGAGATATTCAACGTCCGCATTTCCGCTCTCATTAACAAATGGCATCACGGCGATCGATTCGATCGCGGCCACAGTATTGCGCGCGCGAAAATAAAGGCCGAGACCAACCGCACCGACGACCAGCACGAGGAGCGCAATCACCGCGGCCAGTTTGTGTTGCTTGATTCCGGTGACGACGTATTCCGCGCTCGACGCGGGCTGCCGGCTAACGGACACACTACTCTCTGCCGAGCGCACGTCGTCGGCTGTGCTACTGATCGCGCTGCTCGTGGTCGTGCTCGAGGACGGCGCCACCGAGCGTTCGATGTCGCTCGCGCCCTTCATCTCTTCGAGCAATTCTTCGAGATCGTTGGCAGTGTCGCGAATCGTTTGGTATCGCTTGTCGGGCTCTTTCGCCAGGCACTTGCGGATGACGCGCTGCAATTCAGGCGAAGCTGAAGGATTAAAGTCGGTGATGGCCGGCGCGGGGTCGTAAATGATCTTGTGCAGCGTGTCAACGATTGAGTCACCGGCGAAAGGCTTGCGACAAGTGGCTGCTTCGTAAAGGAGGCAACCGAACGAGAAGATGTCTGAGCGCTGATCGACAGGTTTCGCTTGCGCCTGTTCGGGAGACATGTAACCGACTGTGCCCATCACGACACCGGGCGTCGAATGCTGGACGGGCATCATAGCGGTTGCCGCTTCGCCCATTTCTGCGGCGGTTTCCGGCTTCGTCTCAAGCAGCTTGGCCAAACCGAAATCAAGAATCTTCGCGTGACCATCGCGGGTGATCATGATGTTGTCGGGCTTTAGATCGCGGTGGACAATTCCCGCAGCGTGCGCTTTCGCCAAACCTTCAGCCGCGTGTTGCAGGAACCGGAGCAGCTTTCTGTGTTCAGTTCGCTCGTGATGAATTTTCTCGCGCAGAGTTACGCCGTCAATGAACTCCATCGCGATAAAGTTCACGCCGTCGCTCTCGCCGATCTCGTAGATGTGCGCAATGTTCGGGTGATTGAGCGCGGCCGCCGCTTTAGCTTCCTGAACGAAACGGCGCATGCGGTCCTGATTTGCAGCAAGGTCAGCGGGCAGAATCTTCAAAGCAACTTTGCGATCGAGTTTCGTATCCTGCGCCAGATACACTTCACCCATGCCACCCACTCCGATCTTGGAGATGATGCGATAGTGGGACAGACTGGTGTCGGGGGACAATTCTGCCATCAACGCTTACAGGTACGCTTTTGCTCGACCGAACGTCGGCCCGAAGTATACCCATCTCACAGGCGGGTATCTAGCCCTAAAGATGGCGATGATTGCTAGGTCGGAAGAGTGAAAAGTGTTTCGCCCCGATTTTGCCAAGGGCCTTAGCGAATGTCCGGCTTATGGAGCGTATTCGGCACTTCCATAGCCGAGCCGATTACCCCTTATATGCGACGCCGTTCGGATTTTTGACATGTAAACGCAGCGACGGCCTTATGGAAAGCATAGGCGAGTAGCTCAGGTTATAAAGCGGTGCCGCCAGGCAGCGCTTCAAGTGCGCTCACGTCTTTCTCACTTTTAGCTCTCTCGGCACGTACAACCGGGTCACTAGTCGTGGAAACTTGGAGTCACATTTGAGTCACAAAATAATCCGGTTAGTACGAACGGTGTGAATAGTGCGATGACGCAAAGTGTCAGAATACTGAGGAAAATCAAAAAGGCCTGGTTCGAGTTTCAGGTTCGACACCAATTCTAGCTGCAAACTCAAGAACCCACTGTACTTCTCACGAGCATTGCTCTATTTATTCGGCTTTAGCGACGTAAGTTCGTCAGCAAACTGTTTCGGCAGCGGGATGTCGCCTTTTTCCTTGTAGTCTTTTGCGACGCCATTCTTGATGTGAACGACATTGATATTGTCCCTGGCGGTATCGATGAATATCACGTACTGATTAGCGCCGCAGTTATGCGGTTCGCAGCCCGACATCATGAGGACGTCACCATCGGCCTTGATCGGACTTTCGGTGCCCCAAAATTTCTTCATCGTCGCATAGTCTGCTCCCATCAGTTTTTCGAGCCGAGGGCCGACGTCTTTGTTGTCCCACAAGTTAACATCGACGGCCGTCTTTCCGACCGATGCCTTCAGTGAACTTAGCGGAGATGCCGGAGCCACGGGAGTACTCGACACGGTTGCTGGCGTGCTCGAATTCGACGCGGTGGAGTTGGGGGGATTGGTACTTGTTGTGTTTACCGGCGCGCCGCAGGCAATCGCAAAAGCCGTGATGCAAGCGATAAACAGTACTTTTCTCATCGCAGACGTTGTCCTTTGTTTAACTGATTCGAAATCGTAAACGCGAACTTTACCACAGTTCTATACTATGACTTTACTACAGAGTCACAACGTACCGTAGCGACACGGAAAGGTTTGAGATCGATGTTCGTCTTGCAGGTCGCTTATCTGAGACTCGCCTTCAATGTGTAACGAGCCGACGGATGAGCCACGACATAGACATAATAGTTTCCAGTCTGCGGAACCGAGCCGACCCATTTCGTATCTTCATCCGAGCCATTCCCGAACTTCGCCGGCGCGCCTGAGAAATCGGCCGACTCGCTGACGGTGAAAGATGCCCGGTTGTCATCTTCCCGCTGCCATGAAAGGCTCACCGTCAGAATCTGGCCCTTGCGTGCGCGGATCACATAGCTGTCATGCGACTCGCCGCCGATAAAGCCATTCACCGGAACCATGCTCTTCAACCTCGTAGCGCGGTCAACCTCGACTTTGGTCGCACCTGGAGGAGCAGACGACGATTTGGATTGGGAATTCGGGTTGTTGATCTGTCTTAAGTTACCAGCCCAGTCTTTGATGACTGCAGGCGTAGCCGTGCCACCTTCGTTAAAGTACCGCGTCTTTTCATCCTGCCGAAAGATGGCCGCATGTACAGTCTGATTGACTAAGTCGACGGCGATAGCCGATTCCAGATGCGTGCACGCATGAATCAGGCAGCCGCTCGAGAAGAGAAAGTTTCCTTCCTTCCGGACCAGATTCAGAGTCTCGAACGACTCCATGAACGCGTCATACTTGCTGCGCAGAAGCTTTTTCATGCGGGCTTGGATGGCCGCATTTTTCAGCAGGCTGTCAGAGTCATGGCCCTCCACGGCCGCGATTCCAGACGGCAAGGCCGGGCGCCTGGTCTGGGAAGTTTGCGCCGTCGCGGACAGGCAAAACGCCAAGGCCACCAACAAAAGCGATGTTGTTCTTTTCATAGTAGTTCTATCCCAGGTTGACGTATCGACGGCGACGTCGCGCGGCTTATATCGCATCTCTCACGCTCTCTATTCTGTCTTTTTACATGGTCGGGTTGACGCCGCATCAGCGAGTCTCTGGGCGCTGGCGTTTTGACTCTTACCCGGCTTGACGATGTCGGTCACACAAGCATCGATATAGTCGATCTTCGAAACAATCAGATAAGAGGTCGGTGGTTTTCCTTCGCCGCGATCGGAAACCTTCAAGCGGACGATCAGCGCGATGCAGATCCGAATCGGCCGCTGCCCACGGTTACTTTTTCGGACAAGTATACGCTGCGGGTCGGGAATCAGGTGCTCGAACTTTCCTACCACGGCAATGCGCACGAGCCGGGAAACATTTTCATCTACGCGCCGGCGCAGCGAGTCTTGATGGTCGTCGACGTGGTGTTTCCCGGTTGGATGCCATGGCGCCGATTCGCACTGGCCCAGGATATCCCGGGTTATTTCGCGCAGGTAGAAGAAATTCGAAAGATGGACTGGGACACTTTTGTTGGCGGCCACGTGGCGCGCACCGGCACGCACGCGGACGTGGACATTCAAGCTGAGTTCAACAATGACGTGAAGCAGGCCGCAGCCACCGCGTTGGCCAACACGAAACCGGGCGAGGGGTTGAACCCACTGGATAAAAACAATCCATGGGCATTCTTCGATCACTACATTGATCGCGTCGCAGCGCAATGCGTCAACACGCTCACGCCCAAGTGGTCGACCAAACTCGGCGGGTTCGATGTGTACGTCTGGGATCAATGCTACTCAATGGAGCAAACGCTGCGCATCGAGCAGCTCAGACCAATTAACGCGCCACGGTCCATACAACCCGCGGCATCAAGCAACCAAGGCAGTAGCTGGTTCAACCCAGGAAGCCATGAAGGGAGTTCATATGTTCAGGTAAGTCGCCACCATCCTTGTCGCCATCTTGCTGTCAGCGCCCCTCGTGGCGGGAATCACGCCGTTTCCGGCCAGCTTTCACACGCAAATCGTTCCGACGAACGGCACCAGCCTCTACGTCCGAGTCGGCGGCAAGGGTCCGGCCGTAGTGCTGTTGCATGGCTTCGGCGATACGGGTGATATGTGGGCCCCCCTGGCAATTGTTCTGGCCAAGGACCATACCGTGATCGTCCCCGACCTGCGCGGCATGGGCATGTCCGAGCATCCGGATGTCGGCTACACCAAGAAGAACAGGCGGTCGACATTGCCGGCGTCATGGATGCACTCAAGGTCCAGAAGGCAGACCTGGTTACACATGACATCGGCAATATGGTCGGCTATGCGTTGGCTGCTCAATATCCGGTCCGGGTTACGCGCTGGGTGGTGATCGATGCACCGCTACCCGGAATAGGCGATTGGGACAACATCACTCGCAGCCCGATGCTGTGGCACTTCAATTTCCGGGGTCCTGACGAGGAGCGTCTGGTGCAGGGCCGGGAGCGCATCTACCTCGATCGCTTCTGGAACGAGTTGTCCGGAGACCCCAAGGGGATCGATGAAGATACGCGGCAGCACTATGCGGCCCTGTACGC
>JAWVEM010000461.1:0-3477 GCA_033856735.1 Blastocatellia bacterium | reverse complement strand
GGGAAATCCTGAGATCAGTTTCGAAACGTCACCGCCCGCGGTTTGCACCTCGACGGGAACGCTGATCGCATAGCCATTGTCTTCCAGCAGGAACACCACCGGCAGTTTCAAATTGCAGGCAGTGTTTAGCGCTTCCCAAAATTCGCCTTCGCTGGTCGTCCCGTCGCCGAGCGAAACGTAAACGACTTCATCATGGTGAAAGCCCTGGATCAGCTTCTTCAGTTCCTTGATCAGCTTTACCCGGTACCCTGCTTCAGCGCAGCCCACTGCCTGCAAAAGCTGCGTCCCGGTTGGTGACGACTGCGAGACGATGTTGAGTTTCTTATGCCCCCAGTGCGAAGGCATCTGCCGGCCGTGCGAGTTCGGATCAGCTTCCGCACCGACACTTTCCAAAAGCATTTCCAGTGGCGTCATCCCCAACTGCAGGCACAACGCGCGATCGCGATAGTAGGGATAGAACCAGTCATGGCCCGGCTTCAGACACATGCCGGCGGCCACCAGGATCGCTTCGTGACCGGCGCCGCTGATCTGAAAGAAGATCCGGTTCTGGCCCTTCATCTGAATTTCTTTGTCGTCGAGGCGGCGCGAGAGATACATTGTGCGAAAGATTTTCAGCATCTCTGCGGGGCTGAGATTGGGCTTGTCGTGCCGTTTCCGCTGCTGCTTGCCTCGCCGCGAGCTGGGTTTGAATTGCGGAGCAGGGACGAGTCTCGAGACGGGCGCAACCGCAGGCTTGGGCTCGGGCTGCGCAACGGCCTCTGCTTTGAACGCCTTTGCAGGGACGTCGCCATCGGATTTCTTTACTAGTCTTAGAACTTTCAGATCACTCATGATTATCTGCGCCCTCCCTAACGGTCGGGCTACTGCCCCGTTATCACGCCGCGTATTCACTTTCCAAAACTGCACGATATTCTTCGGCCATTCCCGGATGACCGTGCGACGTCGCCGCTTCCATCCCGCGCTCATAAGACTCGCGGGCCTTTTCGGATTGTTTCGTTCGCTCGAACGCTCGCGCCAGCATGCCGTACGCGTTCCCTTCATCATCGGCAGCGGCGAGATAACGCTCGAGCAGTTCGATCAACTTCGCTTCGTCACCGGCCTTTTCATACTCTTTCGCCAATCCGAACATGACCATCGTATTGCCCGGATCGCCGGCCAGCATTTGCTCGAAGATTCCGATTCGTGATGTAGACATGTTTATTTTTGAATCGACCGCGCAAGTTAACAACTTGCGCCACTACTTCCCGCCAATGATCAACTTTGCGATGGTCTGCAACTGCATGTTGGAAGTGCCCTCATAAATCGCGCCGATCTTCGAATCGCGCCAGTACTTTTCAACCGGGTAATCCTTCACATAGCCATAGCCGCCGTAAAGCTCGATCGCTTTGGAAGTAATCCTTTCCGCGGCGCGCGATGAATAAAGCTTGGCCATCGCAGCTTCCTTGACGAAGTTCTGTCCGGCATCCTTCATCCGCGCGGCGTTGTAAACCATCAGGCGCGCGGCCTCGAGGTCCGTGGCCATCTCGGCCAGTTGAAACTGCACGCCCTGAAACTCATTGATGTGCTTGCCGAACTGTGCGCGCTCGCCGGTATAGCGCAGAGCACTTTCCAATGCGCCGGTGGCGATGCCGATCATCTGCGCCCCGATGCCGATGCGTCCTTCGTTCAGCGTCTCGATCGAAGTCTTGTAACCCTTTCCCACTTCGCCGAGCACGTTTTCTTTCGGCACCGGGCAATCTTCCAAAATTATTTCAGTCGTCGACGAGGCGCGAATGCCCAGCTTGTTTTCTTTTTTCCCGACTGAGAAGCCGGCGAAATTCTTCTCGACGATGAAGGCCGTGATTCCGCGATAGCCGGCTTCGGGATTTGCGTTGGCGAAGAGTACGAAGATCTCCGCTTCCTTGCCGTTGGTGATCCAGAGCTTGCGGCCATTGATGACGAAATGATCGCCTTTATCGACCGCCCGCGTCTGCATCGCAAACGCGTCCGATCCGGACCCGGCTTCGCTGAGGGCATAAGCGCCAACCTTCTCGCTGGCTAACTGAGTCAGATACTTTGTCTTTTGTTCCTGATTGCCCCAACGAATCAGAGCGTTGTTCACCAAAGTATTCTGCACATCGACAAAAACGCCCACCGAAGCATCGACGCGCGACAGCTCTTCAACGGCAAGAATCGCCTGAAAGAACGACCCGCCGGCGCCCCCGAATTCTTCCGGCGTCTCGATTCCCATCAGGCCGAGATCGAAACACTGCTTCGTCAGATCGGGATCGAAGTGGCCCTGCTCGTCCATTTCTTCGACGCGCTTGCGCAGCTCGCCTTCGGCAAACTCGCGCACGCTGGCGCGAAACATTTGTTCGTCTTCAGAGAGAGTCGTCAATGGACGCGCGATTGTTTGTTCGATTGCAATTTGACTTTGACTCATGTGTGACTGGGCCCGCGGGAAAGTCGATTTTGGTTTTGAATCGACATCATAATCAACGGGCAGACCAAAAGGCAAAACCGCTTGGAAGGTTGCATGCACTTGTCGAATTAATCCGGCGTGGCCCCGGGCGTCCCCGGCGAGTCACTCGCAAGCTGGGCGTGCCACAATCAATGGAGGCGGGGCATGCGCGTCGCTCTTTGGACATCGCTCGCGCGATGCTCTATTTTGTCTCTTCACTCAGTTTCAGGCAGATGAGTCAAACGAAAGCCTCAGGATCACGGAAAGGATTTACTCCGTTCGGCATAATATTCGCCGTTCTTGGCCTCGCCCTCTTCACATATTTTGTTAAGCGGGCCGGGGTGGCGCAAATCGCGGACGGCATCAAGAGACTGGGCGCCGGCTTTCTACTCATCATCGCGATTTCCGCCGTGCGACAGATAGCGCGTTCGTTCGCCTGGTCGCTCTGCGTCGAAGAACCTTACCGGCTCAGGTTCTGGGACGCTTTTCGGGCGCGAGTCATGGGCGACGCCATTGGTAACGTGCTCCCCTTCGCCAGCTTCGTCATCTCTGAACCGGCCAAGCCCGCTTTGATTCGCGATCGCCTGCCGTTAATGGCCGGCTTATCAGGCATCGCCATCGAGAACATTTTCTACAGCTTGTCCGTGGCGGTGTTCATTTCGTCGGGGATGATTGCTCTGCTGTTGAGCTTTAGTCTGCCAAAGGGACTGCAAGTAGGAAGCTTCATCGTGTTAGGCGTGATTCTGATCGTAATCACGCTGGGCACTTTGCTGATTCGCAAGGAAGCCAGGTTCATCAGCGGCACTGCCGGGTTCTTGCACCGCCGCGGTCTTAACGAGAAGTGGGTCGAAAAAGGGCGAACGATGGAGGATCGAATCTACGGATTCTATCGTCGCAATCGCGCCCGGTTCATTCCGATCCTGATGTTGGAAGCGTGCTTTCACCTTGCCGGCGTAGCGGAGATCTATGTGACCTTGAGCTTCATTAGTCCGCAACAACCGCCCACCTTCCTGACTGCTTTTATTCTGGAGTCAGTG
>JAWVEM010000460.1:0-21877 GCA_033856735.1 Blastocatellia bacterium | reverse complement strand
GGTATTTCACGAAGCTGACAGCGATGGGTTCCGCAATTAAGACGTTTCGAAAGGTCTGAGTGTTAATTGATCTAAAATCTCAGATAAACTTCCATGATTTTGCGTTCGCTTCAAACCTTCAGTATTGGAGCAGTTTGAATTCCTGGCGGCTCTTGTCATTAGCACCGCGGCTCTAGCACGGTGATTAGTGGTTGTGTTCGTTATGGAAACCGTTTTAAACGGTTTCCCCATACCTATGGGCACTGAAGTCACCGCGCTAAAGCGACGGTGCTAATGAGAGGCCGGTAAGGGCACACCGAACCAGTACCAATAACTTGAGCCTGCCTTGTTTGAGCATCACGCAGCTATCTCACGGTCACCGACAGTCTTGGCGCCTTGATTCGCATGACTATCGCACTGAATCTGGTAGCGTTTGATCTTTGCATTCAAGGTCGTGTGCTTGACGCCTAGCAGACGAGCGGCGCGCGCCTGATTGCCTCCCGTTCTTTCCAAAGCAGTCCGTATCAGTTCACTTTCAAACCGTTGCACTTCGTCCTGAAGTCTCAAGCTCTGGTCGCGTGAGGGTTGAGAACCGCGCAATGAATCCACTGCCTCCAGAAGCGTCAAAGCCACTTCCCTGAGCGTCGCCAGCCGATTCTCGATTGCCGCCTCGCGCAAGAGGGCCGAACCCTGGCCCGCCTTCGCTGACGACAGAGCTGACGCCAGTACTTCACCTCTCCAAATCGTCGCACTACTCATCGGACACCTCCCTGGTTTCAGTCGCTGGAAATACTTTAGTGGACTAGCCGAAATCACAGACTGAAGTCTGTGCCACTTGATCTACTTGCCGAGCAGTTCTTTGAAAAACGCCACCGCCCGTTCATCGCCCGTTTGTCCGAGCATTTGAATCGCAGTCTTGCGCACCTGCATTTTCGGATGACTGCGCGCGGTGCGGATTAGAATCGGAATGGCCTCGTCCTTTTGGCGACGGCCAATCGCGATTACCGCCTGCTTCTGGATTTCAGTTTCAGGATCAGAGTCGAGCGTGTTGGTCAGCGCGCTCAAACTTTTCTCTCCCGCGATCCGGCCCAAACTCGCGATGGCACTCTTGCGTAACTCGAGTTCTTTCTCAGTCTCGGCCACGCGAATCAAGTAAACGGCCGCGGCATCGTGGTTGTCGTTGCGGGCGATTCCACTCAACGCGCGACGCTTTAGTTCGCGCGCGGTCATCGTCTCGAAGAGATTTTCGAGCAGAGGCAAGATCGCGGCGGCCCGGCTCAGGCCCAGCGCGGCCATCGCCTGTTGGCGGGGCTCGCTGGCCTCCTGGTTGTTACGCACGATTTCGGCGAGCAGATTATTTTTTGCGGTGCTTTCAGGCGTGTAACCCAACCAGTAGATCGCCCGCCAACGAATAGGTTCTGAGACAGGCCTGCGGATCAATTCAGTAAGGATGGACTCGACCCGCGCATCGTCATGCAGCGCGATTGCAAACGTGGCGCGATCGGCGAGCCGGTTGATCTCCGGCGCGCTTGAGTCGATAAACGACTTCAGATAATTCAAACTCTCTTCATTGCCGGCCCGTCCCGCCCAGTAAACCGGATAGCCGCTGAACTCATGCGCGCGGCGCAAGTTGTAAACCTCCGCGCGAGTAAACTGATCGCGTTGCGTGTCAAAGAGCAGAAACAAACCCAGCTCTCGAGTCCCGTATCGGGAATCGAAACTCATCGACGTTCCGTCCATTGAAAAGTAGACGCCGCCATTGCCGTCAACTACTTCAAAATCCACAGCCACGCCAGGTCGTGCTTCAAACTGATAGCCAACCCAGAACCGGCCGCCCTGAGCACCGGCACGGCCCTGGGTGACCGCGTTATCGATTTTCGCTTTAAGACTTCCACCATCGACTGGCGTGAAGTTCTTCGTCTGCGCTGAAGCGAAGGTGACCATCGTCAGAGCGATTGCGATTACTGAGGGGATTCTTTTGAGCTGGTTCACGATAGTGCTCCGCTTCTTTAGGGCTTATTACCTAAAGCGAGTTTTGGCTGTCTAAGTGTTCAGAGACTGCAGCCGCCGCTGCGACAAAGCTAAAGCTTGCCGGAGATGATTATTGTTTCAAGAGGTCCTCGAGAAACTTCAGCACTTCGGGATCCTTGCTGCGGCTGAGACAGCCGATGGCTCGCTTGCGCCGCTCGATCGGCGTCCCCGGATTCCTGGCAATCTCGATCAATTTATGCACTACGCGCGGGTCGTTTGAGCCACAAAGTGAGTTGATCATCTGGTCCCTCAACTCCTCATTCTTCTCGTTATCATAGAGACGGAGAATGATATCGATCGCCTGGTCGCCGCTGCGTCGAGCAATGGCATTAATCGCATACTTGCGCAGCTCGACGTTCTCAGAACTTTGCGCGATGTCCAGCAATTTCTTTCCCGCGCGTTCGCTCTTACGGCGCGAGAGTCCGTTAATGACGCTCTTGCGAATTTCCAGATTCTGATCGGCGTCGTAGGCCTTCAACAGCGCATCAACCGCCGGCTCACCGGGCCGGTTGGCGATGGCGGAAATTGCGGCTCGTCGCAGTGATACCGGCTTACTACTCGCCGCAATCTCTCCCAGTACTCCGATGGCCCGATCACCGTTGTGCTGACTCAAGGCGTAAAGCGCGGCCTCGGAAATTTCTTCCTGCTGCGCATTCAGTGCGAACTCGCGCAGCGCATCAATAACGCTGTCATCGTTGCTGGCCCCGAGCACCGAGATTGCTTTTGAGCGCAGCTTCAGATCAGTCTCGTTGCGGGCGACTCCCAGAATCACCGGCGTGACTGCCTTGCCGCCATTGCGAGCCAGCAGCGTCAGGGCCGCACCCTTGCACCTGAGGGTCTGGTTCGATCCGGGCTTCACCCAATCGGTCGCCGCTGCGATGCCGCGTTGGGGGTCGGCCTGAAATAATCCCTGAAGCACCACGATTTTGAATTCACATGGATCGTCATCCGACTGAGAACTCCCCGAACCGAGGCCCAAACCCATCCCGGCGCCTTTGCCCTGACTCAGCTTTCCCAACTTGTCGAGGGATGAAAACTTTCCGAACTTGTCGAAAGACGAAAAATCCATGTTGTCGAGGTAGGAACGACCCATCTTGTCGAGGTAAGAGAGATCGATCTTGTCGAGATATGAGAAATCCATCTTGTCCAGGTAGGAAAGGTCCATATTGTCGAGGTCAGAAAGGTCCATCTTGATACGGGGCGCAGGCTCGACCTTGATGCGGGCCGAAGGGTCCGGCTGTACGCGGGGCGCAGGCTCCTGGGCCGCGCTCTGATGAACCAGTCCACCGCCGAGAATCATCAGCGCGATCAGAATCGTAAGCGAGAGAATCTCGCGGGAGAATACCCTGTAGTTGTTTGCTTTGTTTTTCATGGCATGAATACCAAACATAGTTTGCCTCGTGTCTTTGAATTATTAACTGCTCGGGATTGCTAACTGCTCGGGCCCTTAGTAACTCACCAGCGCCGCGACGATTTCAGTTTTTTGCACGCGGTCCTTAATCACTCGCAATTTATCCGGCGTCGTCTTGTCCGGAAGGTTAGAGATGTCGATTAGGAATGGTTCCAGATCTCCTAGCAATTCCTTCGTAGGAAATTTCCCCGCCATCTGAGCATCGTGACGGAGCACCACATTCTCGCTCAGCAACCGTCGCGACATTGCCTTCTCGTAGGAGACATCGATCTCGCTATCATCGTCCGCGGCCTGGAGGCTCCGTATCGAGCGCAGCAGATTCTCTGCCTGCTGGATGTGTTCGGCGGTGTCTCGCTCCGCCAGGTCGGAATAAGCTATGTCCGTGAATAACACGCCCGGATCATCAGCCTTGATCGGATGCCCAGTGGGTTTCGCCGTCTTCCTTCGCGCCACAATTTCCTCGACCGGGGACGACGATGTGACGGGCGGCGGAGGTATTACCCTGGTTTCCTTTCCAGGCGCCGCGATCGGTTTGTCATTTCTGACCAGCGACGTGTCCGGCGGGTGCTGTTGCATTCTCAAGTACATGAGCCCAAATACCACTGCGACCATCAAGACCGCTAAAGCTCCCATCGCCGCAAACCCTAAACGTGGCGCGGCGAACAAGCCGGCAAGCCACTCGCGCAGGGTGGCTCGTGAACCTGGATCAATCGCCCGGCTCTGTGCCGCGGTGCGCGCCTCGATTGCATTCCACATCGCCGGCGGGATGCTGAGCTCGCGGTCGTAGCGGGCGAACAGTTCCTCTTCCGCCGTCAATGATTCGAATTCGCTTGTACAGCGGGCGCACGTAATCAGATGCGCGCCAATTCGCGCGGCATCGGCTTCGGCCACTTCGCGGTCGATGTATTCGGACAATAAATTCAAACAGTCATCACACTTCATGACTCAATCCTCACGTATGAACTAATGCGTCGCCGCATTTCCGATCGCGCCCGGTGCAGGTCAGTTTTTAATTTTGGAATCGAAAACCCGGTGATGTCCGCGATCTCTTCGTAACTGCATTGCTGAAAAACTTTGAGGGTAAAGACCAGCCGCTTGTCGTCGTCTAGCAAAGCGAGTGAGCGTTGAATCAGCTCGTTCAACTCCTTATTAAGAAGCTGGTTGACCGGCACGGGCGCCTGGTCGCTCAAGTCGAGCACCGACTGATCTGAAAGATCGACTTGACGGTTGTCTCGCATGCGGGCCCGTAGCGATTCCCGCGCGACGTTCTTCGCGATGCCGAACAGCCACGTCGAAAGCTTGGTTTCCTGGCGCAGCCTGGGCAGGCTCCGAAACGCTCTGACGAAGGTTTCCTGAGTCAGCTCTTCCGCCAGTCCGCGATCCGAAACGAGATCGTAGATAAAACTAATTACGGGTCTCGAATACCTTTCAAAGATCAGACGAAAGGCTTCTTGTTCGCCCCGGGAGGCACGCGCAACCAGGTCTGCTGAAGTATTCATCAGAGATGCCGCGAACGCTCCGGGCTGCCCTTCCAGGCTTAACTCATGGGCCAGCCGTTTCATCATGTCCGGTGTGTTAGTGAGCCGTGACGAACAAAGGTTTCAGCTTTTTGCCCGTCCATCGGGCTTTTTGCGCAGACGGCTCCTTCTAAGCCGACTTTTTAGGCTCTCGCCATTGCTAAAGATAGTCCTGGTGGGTGATTTTGGCGACCGAGGTAGCACAGGCGTTGGTCTGTGTACCTGTCGCCCCGGGCCCGCGCTGGCGCAGGAAGCCTAAAGGCAGAATTCAGTATGAGGTCGGCTTGTGCGGCGTGGTGCTTCCGAGAGATTGCGGCTCTTGAAGTAAAACGATCCACGAAAACACACGAAGGCGCAGGTGATTTTTCTTCGTGCGCCTTCGTGTGTTTTCGGGGGTGTTCTTGGGCGAGGAAAACACGGACCAAATTAGTTAAGACTGCGGGCCTTGATTCGATCGAATCGCCGTCTTGGTAACGTCGCCTGATTCGGATTTACGATGCGGAGAGACTTATGGCTAAGCCGCCTTCACCGAATTGCGTTCACTCAACAGGCGCCGGACGGTCGACAAGAGGCTCTCCAGATTAATCGGCTTGGGCTCGTAGGCATTCGCGCCCAGTTGCAGCGAGAAAGTCGCCGTGCCCGTCCCGAAGGCGGTGGTCACGAGGATCGGCGTTTTTTCCAGTGACGCCGTATCGCGCACTCGCCGCACTACATGGACACCATCGGCGCCGGGCATTTGAATGTCGGTAACGATCAGATCCGGCTTGATGAAAAGAGCGGTGTCATAACCGCGCACTCCATCCTCGGCAACCGTCACCTGATACCCGCGTTTCTCCAGCGCCATGCGCAGGAGTTCGCGCGTCTCGTCGTCGTCTTCGATAACCAGGATTCTTTTGGACATACGAATACTCGAAGTGAACCTCACTCGTCTTTTTCTGTATCCGTAATAAACGGCTATTAGTTCGCGCATTCCGCGTTCCAGGTCATCTAACTTCGAAAAGAGTGCGAACGTCTTCACACAAAAAAGCGGGGCAGAGACCTGAGGCCTCTGCTCCCGCTTTGTTTCTTTCGGCTGTCCGCCGCTAGAGCTTAGTATCCGTAGTAGCCATCCGAGTAGCCGTTTTCAAACGCCGCCCGGAAGTACTGCTGGTACGCGGAACGGTCACCCAAGCGCGAGTTGTAATCCTTGTTCGCGTTGCGATAGGCGCTGCTCCGCTGGAAATCATATCGACCACTTCGTCGATCATTCCGGCCCGCCTTCATGCCTTCATTGTAGCCGGCATTCAGGGCCGTCTGACGGAGTTGATATGACCCGCCATTATTTCCGTATCCATCCCAGTTCCGGCCGCGACGGCCCGGGCGATTCCCCTGACCATTCCACTGGCCATTCTGTTGCTGACGACGCTGAATTTCCGCCTGCCGTTGGATCTCGGCCTGTCGTTGAATCTCAGCCTGACGGCGCTCCTGACGGGTTTGATTCTGATCAGGATAAGGGTACTGCGCCTGGGTCGTTGTGCCTGACACCATTACGGTGCCCAAAAGCATTGCCGATCCCAGGAGTGCCCCTCCAATATTTTTCACATTAATAAGTTTCATGTTACCTACCTCCGCGGAACTCATGGCAATGAACATGCCACGCGCGCCCAAACGGCGAAACGATCGAATAACGCAGGCCTTTACTCCAAATCGTATCAACTTAGACGACATGGGCCGCGAAAAATATGAGTTGATCCAATGCAGTCCTGACGGTGAAGTGTAAGGTTGCACACCGCCTGGTTCGCAAGAATCCCATGAGCCCCCAGCCAATTCGCGTTGACTCTCGCCGTCGATTGGCGTAGAAGCCTGTTTCCGAGTTCGCAAACAAGGACCCGCACATGGACAGTCCAGATCAACCCCAACCGACAGCAATCGAAGTCGAGCAACAGGTGCGTCAACTAAATGATGATTGGGTGAAAGCAATGATGCGCGGCGATAGCGAGACGCTGAACCGGATCATGGCGGACGACTTCTTCTTTACCTATCCGCTGGAAGGTGACGACAAGGCACAATTCATTGCTGACGTAACCTCGGGCGATCTGAAGATTGAACACATTAGCCGCGAACAAGTGAATGTGAGGGTTTTTGGCGCCACGGCCGTACTGACGGCCCGCGATTCGGCGACCTGGCTTTATCACGGGCGCGAACTGTCGGGCCAATATAAGATCGTCAAGGTATTCACCGAGCGCGACGGGCGCTGGCAGTTATGCGCCGTCCAGGCTTGTCCGATGCAAGAACTATAACTCCCTTCACGACCCCAATCCGATAATGCCACTTTCGCCAGCACGCCGCGCCGCGTTCGAAATTCTGCGGCGAGTCGAAACCACAGGCGCCTTCGCCTCTTCCTTATTGGCCACAATGGATGAAGGCCTGCGAGGTGACGATCGTGGACTGTCGCACGAACTGGTGCTGGGCGTGCTACGGCGGCAGTTATGGCTGGATCGAGTCCTGGAACATTTTGCTGACCGTCGCCTGGACCGGCTCGATTTGCCGGTCAGGCTGGCGCTGCGCATGGGTCTTTACCAACTGCGTTTTCTCTCTCGTATTCCACCATCGGCCGCGGTGAATGAATCGGTAAACCTGGTGCGGGCGGCGGGCCTTCGTTCCGCGGCTGGTTTCGCAAACGCGATCCTGCGCCGCGCAACTCGCGACCCTGATTACGATCCGGCAAAGAATGTTTCGGATCCGATCGAGAAGCTGGCGATTGAGACTTCTCATCCTCAATGGCTGCTCGCGCGTTGGGCCAATGCCTTGGGTCTTGAGGAAGCCGGCGCTCTGGCGCGAGCGAACAACGAGCCCGCGCCGGGCGCCTTTCGTTTCACGGCCCGGACTATCGGCGATACCGAAGAGCAACGGATCATTGACGAGCTTATCGCGGCAGGCGTCCATGTCCGGCCCTCGAAGCTTACGCCGAACTCCTGGCGAGTGATCGGACAAAGCCATGCGCTTCTTCGCAAATTTGCCGGCGCCGGTCTGATTTATTTTCAAGACGAAGCCTCCCAACTGGTCGCACACTTTCTCGACGCACAGGCAGGTGATCGAGTCCTCGACGTCTGCGCGGCGCCTGGCAGCAAGACAACGTTCATCGGCGCGTTGGCCCCACGGGCGACGATTGTAGCCAGCGATCTTTACGAGCATCGCTTGCGCCTTTTGCGCGAACTCGCGGCTACGCAGGGCATTGATTCCATTCAACTGGCCGTCGCGGACGCTACCAACGCATTACCTTTCGCGAAGGCTTCGTTCGATCGCGTTTTGGTGGACGCGCCCTGTTCCGGAACCGGCACGCTAAGGCACCATCCGGAGATTCGCTGGCGTCTCAGCCAACCCGATATCGTCGAACTGGCAGCTAAGCAAGGCCAGATTCTTGCACAGGCGGCTGCCTTGGTCCGCCCCCGCGGGAGACTCTTGTACTCGACCTGCTCGCTCGAAAGTGAAGAGAACGAAGCCGTGGTTGTGGCCTTCCTAAAGGAGCACGCCGAATTCGATCAGTTGCGTCTGCCTGAAATACAAATTTCCGGCGCGTCGACTGATTTGGCGACTGAGTCCGGCGCGAAACGTACCTGGCCGCATCGTCACGACGTGGACGGCTTTTTCATGGCTGCTTTTCAACGTCGTGGATGACGCAGGCCGGTTGCGGCTATTTGCGCGTGGGTGTTAGACTTCGCCCTGACCTTCGCCCGGATTGATTTGCGCCGCGAACATAGACTGAATCCATCGTGTCTTTCATCACCCAAGCGCTGACCTCGCTGAAACGAATTTTCATCGTAGTCGGAATTGCCATCGCATTTACCCTCGGGCTGATCGGCGCGATTTATCTCTCTCTGCGAAGTTCTGAGACCAAGGTGCCGGACATCGTCGGCAAAGATCGAACGTCCGCGGAAAACACAATTAGTTCAGCCGGTCTGAATTTTCGCGTGCGGGCCACCCGGCCTGCCAGCGACGCGAAACCGGATACAGTCTTAATCCAACTCCCTCATGCGGGCGAGATCGTTAAAGTTGGCCAGACCGTCGCGGTAGACATCAGCCGCCCGACCAAAGAAGGCGAGATGCCCACATCGACGAACGCGAACGAAAACTCTAACAGCGAAAAGAAACCGGAAAACGTCAACGCCACGAATTCCAACACGAACTCTAACGATAATAAGAAACGGAAGCCGGCGAACAAGAATGCGAATGATAATTTGAATTCGAACACAAACCGGCCGGCCAACCGCAACCGGAATGGTAATGGCAACGCCAACCGCGCGACGAACGGAAACGTGAATGCTACTCCGGCGGGAACTCCCGTGCACAATCTGAATTCGAACAACCCGCCCAAAGGAAATGCCAACCGCGGCGCGGGTAATTCCAATACCAATCGCCGCCCGCCAGTAACGGCGCCAACCCCTTAGCATTGTGAAAAGTCATGATTGAGATTGCTCCATCGATTCTTTCCGCAGATTTCAGCTGCCTTGGTGAACAGGTTAAGGCTGTCGAGCGCGCCGGCGCCTCTTTGCTGCACGTGGATGTGATGGACGGGCGTTTCGTGCCAAATATCACCATTGGCCTGCCCGTAGTAAAAGCACTTGCACGTGCAACCCGACTGCCTATTGACGCGCATCTGATGATCGTCGAGCCGGGACGGTACGCCGAAGAATTCGTGAAAGCCGGGGCGCAAATGGTTTCCATTCATATCGAAGCCGATCCGCACGCGCACCGGACGCTGACGGCAATCAGATCTGCCGGCGCGCGCGCGGGCATCGCGATCAACCCGGCGACGCCGCTGTCGGCGTTGGACGAAGCAGTTAAATTCGCGGATTATGTGCTGCTGATGTCGGTCAATCCCGGATTTGGAGGCCAGGAGTTCATTCCGGCCTCGCTGGATAAAGTGCGACGTTTGCGAAAAATGATTGACGAGCGCGGCCTTAAGACTCGCATAGAAATTGACGGCGGTATCGATAGCGACAACATTGCCGAGATCGCCAGTGCCGGAGCTGACATCATTGTTTCCGGTTCAGCAATCTTCGGCGCGCCTGACCCGGCGACTGCCCTCCGTGAGTTGCGCGAGGCAACGGTCCTGTGGGTCTAGGTCATTGCCGATTACCGACTTTTAGTTAACGATTTCCCCTGTCGGCGCCGCCCTTATCAGGACGATGCCTTTCCGAGTGGTAACTGGGCGTTCAGCAGTTTACAATCCAAGCGACCACGTATTGTTTTTGGAGGTTTTTCATGTCTTTTCCTTTTGTGCCTGGATTTAGTCCCCGCGGCACGCTTCGTCTTATCTTGCTGGCGACGGCGCTATTAGCGATTGCCATTTCCGCGGCTGCGGTTGCATCTGCTCAGGACAACAAGAATCAGTCGGCGCAAACCGGGCTGTCGAACCTGCAGCGCATGGACATCATGCGTTCGAAGCTGGAATCGATGCGTCGCTCACTCGACAGCGCGATTGCCGCGATGAATGCTAAAGACACGGGCAAAGAAAAAAATCCCGACGATCCTCGGGAGCGTCTGCGTGGACTCGACAAGGAAGTTGGTTCGGTATTGGGTGAGATCAACGATCTGCGATCCAAAGAAGAGCACTCTGAGAAATACGACTCCTCGAAACTGGAGGGATTAGAAGCGTCCGTCACCGAGATAAATACTCGGGTTCAGGCAGGCCTGCAGTCTACGGCTGCGGCCAGGACGACCGGCGGTGAAACCTCCTCGGATTATCACCCTAAGCCCCAGAAGGGCAAGCGCCGTCTGCTTGGGATACTGCCCGGCAAGAGCAATGACAAGTACTCAGAATTGACCGGCACGGTAGCTCCGGGCCGCGATCGCGTCCTTTTCGTCGAGGCCGCTCGCGAAGTACGCAAGGGCAATCACGAAACCGGGCGTTTGCTGTTCACCACCATCATTACGACCTATCCCGACTCGCCTTACCTGCCTTTGGCAAAACTGGCCATTGCCGACTCGTTTTATCTGGAAGGGACCACCAGCACGCTGATTCAGGCCGGGCAGGCCTATCAGGACTGGCTGACATTTTTCCCGACTGATGCGCTCACCTGTGATGCCATGCTGAAAGTCGCGGAGACAGAGATGCGCCAGATGGGTTTGTCGGATCGCGACATTACGCACGCGCGCAAAGCCGAACAGCGTCTGAAGGTGATGCTGCAACAGTGTCCGCAATCGACTCTGCGGCCAGATGCTGAGGCGCGACTGCGCGAAACTCAGGACAGTCTGGCGATGCACAATTTGCAGGTCGCGAGGTTTTACTATGACACGCGATACGTGCACAACAAGTTGGGTCTCAGGGGTGCGCAGGACCGCTTGAAAGAGATTCTAGAAAAATATAAGAACTTTTGTCTGCGGGATGAAGTGTTGTTTCGGACCGGCGTGACCTATCAACAAGAGGAAGAGCCTGACGAAGCCGCCAAGTATTTCCAGGAGTTGGTGCGGGACTTTCCGAACAGCGAGTACGTCGATAAGGCCAAGGATCAACTTAACATTATCGGCGCGGCGATTCCTGATCCTGATCCGATTAAGAAGGACCTGCCTGTTTGCGAGAAGCCTACTTTCATGCAGAACATGATGCAGCAGATCAGCGGCAACGCGAACGTCACTACCAGTCACGACGGAATTCTAATTACCAAGAAAGGCGACGGCACCGACTTGATCGATAAGGCCATAGCCAACAACGGTCAGCTTCCGGACACCGGCGTGCAGCCGGTAATTCAGCGAGCGCCGCCGCGCCCGCTGAGCACTCAACCAACACCCACGACGTTGCCCGAAGCCACGTCCGACAAGAAAAAAGTGGGGATCTCGATTCAGCCTGGCACGAGCGGTCCGCTGCCCGATCGGGTCAATCCCGCTACAACCCCGACGACGCGGCCGCGGTCCACGCAAACCCCGACGCCAAAGCCGTAATCGCCCCTCCCGGATGCGCGCCCACCCACAACTCTGATATGACCCCAAATTCCGCAGACCTGCAGAACGAGCTGGCGCGGCGGCATCGAGCCGCCTCTCTGGCCGCTGCCGGTTTTCTCGTGCTGGATATCGCGCTGGTGGCCATAGCCTTCGTTGCGAAGGAACGCATCTTTCGGCCGGGCGACCGCTCGCTCGTCATGGGTTTGTGGATTGCGGTGCTCGTGTTCGGGTTGGGCGCATTCGTGATCAGGCGAACGAAGTTTAACCAGACGCGCCTGAAAGACATCGCCGCTCTCAAAGGCGTGTCCGGATTGTTAAAGACACTGCAGGACACAACGATTAAGATAGCCTGCATCGGTGGCGCGATTGCACTGATGGGATTCGTGATTACGATCCGGACCGGCGACTGGACGAATATGTTGCGGGCCGGTGGGGTGGCCGCGATAGTTCTAATCTACGGCTTTCCCTCGCGGAGAGCGTGGGAACGCGTGGTGTCGCAACTCGGGCCGGATAACTCGGAGTTAGTTTCAAACTAGAGCCGGACTGTTCGTCGCCAGCCGGATGCCTTGATTGCCAGAGCCATTGAGCTGATTGCCCGCACTGCGACGGCGTAGAAAACTTAGGCCGTCTTCTTTCGAAATCAACTTCTTGTGAATAAGTTCGTGTATGGCGCCTTCGAATGTCGTCATGCCGTGAGAGCGTCCGGTTTGCATCACCGAGGCAATCTGATGAACCTTGCCTTCGCGAATCAGGTTCGCAACAGCGGGAACGTTAACCAGAATTTCAACCACCGGCACACGTCCCTGCCGATCGGGTCGCGGAAGCAGCGCCTGGGCCACCACGCCTCGCAAACTCTCAGATAACATCACGCGAATCTGGCCCTGTTGACCTTCAGGAAAGACGTCGATTACTCGATCGATCGTCTTAATGGCGCTGTTGGTGTGGAGCGTCCCAAAAACCAGATGACCAGTCTCTGCGGCAGTGATCGCCAGTTGAATCGTTTCGAGATCGCGCATCTCGCCCACCAGGATTATGTCGGGATCCTCGCGCAGGGCGGCACGCAAAGCAGCGCCGAAAGACTTTGTATGGCTGGCCAGTTCTCGCTGGCTAATCAAGCTCCGGCGATTCTCGTGAACGAACTCGATCGGATCTTCGATAGTGATGATGTGCGCTTGTTGTTTCTCGTTGATGGTGTGAATCATCGAGGCCAGGGTGGTGCTCTTTCCCGAGCCGGTCGGCCCGGTCACCAGGACCAGTCCCTCCGACGCATCGATTAAGCCGGCCAACTGTTCGGGGAGATCGAGTTCGCTTAGCGTCTTGATGTTTGCCGGAATCAACCGAAAGACAGCGGCTATTCCGTTTCTTTGCATGAAGATGTTGACGCGAAAGCGGCCCACGCCATCGAGCGGATAACTCAAATCCAGGTCCCAGTTCTCCGCGAAAAGTTCCTTCTGCTTCTCGCTCAGGATTTCATAGATCAGACTGTGACAAGTCTCGGCCGAGACGTTGCGATAGTTGAGCTTCACCATATCGCCATTGACCCGCATGTAAGGAGCGGAGCCTGACGTCAAGTGGAGATCCGAAGCTTGATGCTGCTTCATCTGCCTGAGAAGGTCATCTAGTCTGGCCATATTTCAAATCTCAATCGTGGTCGGAGGCTTGTCAGCTCCACCAATAGTTTTCACAACTAAGCACATCTTGCCATTCGGAGTAGTGACCCACATCCGGCATCGCTAGCGTGTGAAACCGAGGGACAGGACGTTGTGTCCCGGGAAAGGAACCGAGCCTGGATCATCGATGGGGCGGGATCGATCACCCATGTCGACTCGGTCTTTTAATGCCAGGGTCCGACGAAACAACACGGACGCTGAAAATTACTATAGCAAAAAGATCAGACGCGCGGCTAACTTTTTGTCCGGACGTTCTCAGGAAGTTTTTACGCGTTATCAAAAGCCGCGTGTCCCAGCCAGTCGATGCCGGCAAAGCTGTTGCTGTGCGCGATGAAGGGTGGAAGCGAGTTGCCTATCCGCGTCACCACGGGTGACGGTCGATGAATGTCGCAGCGGTCAGAACCATAGTTGTTTTCAGCATTCCTGCCGCAAACGAGCACGGCATTGCGCTTGCACTGCCTGGGTTCGTGTTGGCTCGTATGCAACGAACTAACAATGGAGAGTTTGGTTCCTACGTCCAGTAACAGGTGACAGCTCAAATGAGCAAATACGCAATGAACCTTCCGCAAAAGAATCTCAACGCAAGCGGTACCGCCGGCTTTAGTCTGGTAGAGCTGCTGCTCGTGATTACAATCATCGGCGTTGTCGCTTCCTATGCCTTCTTAACTTTTGAGAAGTCCACCAAGGGCTTCAAGCTGGCCGGCGCAACACGCACGCTGTCCGGGTATCTCGAAAAAGCGCGAGTGGACTCAGTGCGGCGCCACGGTGGCGCCAGCATCAACATAGATAGCGCCACAAGTTACACGGTGAATATTGATTTTGGCGGCGTCGGGGTTACTAGCGCTCGGACGATTACCCTGCCGCAAGGAACAAGTATCAGATACAGTTTGCCGCCCGCGAACACGAGCATCAATCCTGCCACGACTCCGATTACGGTCACCTACGACTGGCGCGGCCGGACGGGGACAACGGTTCTGATTACGGTGACCGATGCGACTACTGGTGTGGGTTCGAGCACGGTGGTCGTGGGACCGGCCGGTGATGTCTCAACCGATACGACAGTTAGCGGGCCGGTTACAGTGCCCACGCCGCAGACGTCAGTGAGCACGACCAGCGGGATCAAGACGATGCAGTAACGGATGAATTGCCAGGAGAGATGACGAATGAGATCAATTGAATTGAAGAGAGGCCCGACAGCGATATCGAATCGCCCTGTTAACCAAAAGGGATTTACGCTGATCGAGACGTCGATCGCGATGGTGATCATGATGGTGGCGGGACTCGGCGTGATATCTCTGTTCACCTACTCCATTAGCTTTAACTCCGGCGGGAACGATCGTGCCGTAGCCATTAGCATCGCCCAGCAACATATCGAACAACTTCGCAGCGTAAAGTTCACGGATGCAATCCTGAATGTCTCAGCAGCCACGGTGCTTTCCCCCGACACGATTAGCAATGGCCGCACCTATCGCGTTACCCGGACCGTGACGGGCTCAAACAACGACGTTAGTGGAAACCCCACCTTGAAAACGATCACGATCCGTGTCGATCCTGTGAGCCCAGGTTGGGCCGGCTTCCCGGTGATACTTCGAACCATACGTACGTCCAATTCCAAGGGAACACACTAGGGCATATTTTACCGGCCATAGGGGCGCGGCAAGAAAAGCGAGCTATGAACAATTTACAAATGAAGGCGTCCAACCAATCCGGCTTTTCGCTATTGGAACTGGTAATCGGCATGTCGATTACGCTCGTCATCATGACGATCGCTTCGACCTTGTTGGCTTCATCGTTCGCAATTCGCGGCCGTGAAAACCAGAGGTCCGCAGCCATTGCCGACGCGCAGCGAGCACTCAATTCCATGTCACGCGAGATCGCCAACGCGGGATATGGGCTTAGTACGAATGGCATTGTGGCCGGGGACTCAGGGCTCACTCAAATCCGAGTCCGCTCAGACCTGAATCTGTCCGGGGCGACCGACACGGACAGCGAGGATCTCAAGTATGTCCTCGTTAGCGACGCCAATGGCAGTTTTATTGTGCGGATGAATTTACAGCCCAGTCAGACGACGAGTCTGGTTGCCAACCGCATAGATGGCCTGGCGATTTATTACTACGATCAGAGAGTCACCTACACGATTGGCAGTGGAGTGATCACCAGCGTACTTAACGCCGCCGGATCGAGCCAGGCCCAGGTGACACCCGATCAGGCAAAGTACATCGTACTGCTCGCGAGAGTGGCGTTGCCTGCGGTTGGAACTCCTGGATCACCTGGTTATCAGGGCCCTTCCTCTACGCAATTGGTTTCAACTATCACCTTGCGCAATGCAAATCTTTCGACCTACTAGAGCACTCTTTAAGGATCTTACGAGGGGTAATTATGAACCGATCCCAGTCAATGAATAGTTCGAACACGCGGAAAAACGAGCGCGGAGCGGCTTTGATTACTTCGCTCCTGGTCTCTACCGTGCTGCTGGTAGCCGCCGGCGCTTTGATTCAGATCACTTCGATGTCGGCGGCAAACTCCATCGATTCGACGGCTGAAACCCAGGCGTACTATGGCGCCGAAGCAGGACTGCAGGCGGCGCTGAACGCGTTAAGGGGAAATGCCACGCATACGGGATCGGCTTTGCCGTCTGGTATGACGACCATAAATTTTCGTAACGCGGTAATTGCGACCTCTTCCAACGATTGCCCCAACGGCTCCGGTGGTGATCCTTCAGGTTCGGCGCGACTGTCACGTTGGCTTCCTTATTCCGCCACGCAGACCGCCGGCACCCGCGTAACAGTCGGAACTAATCCAACGGTCCAGTATTCCGTGGTGATTTCTTTGCCACTCGGTGACGCCCTCCCCGCCGCGCCAAATGAACCGAACCGACTGTTGATTCAAGCCACGGGCTATGGTCCCAACAACTCAATGAAACAGATGAGCATGATCGTTGCGAGAGCCGCTTTTGATCCGGCGGTACCGGCAATGATGACTCTGGTAGGAACTCCCAACGGATCGCCCCCGATGAGTTTCGATAGCGGCAGCAGCGCCAACCACGTCTACAGCGGGGTCGATCATTCCGGTTTTGCCGCCACCTTGCCGGCATTTGGGGTCACCAACGTACCCGACAGAACCCAGGTTATTGCAGATGCTGCGTCGAATACGACTTCCACCCCTGCATCGGCAATCGTGAGTTTGCCGGCCTTTCTACAGTCACCGGCCGCGGCCCGGACTTTCCTTGATCAGATGCAGGCAGCGGCAATAGCCGGCGCGGCTGCCGGCACCGCCACGTATCTTCCGAACGGCGGCTCGGGCAATCCCACCGGATTCACCTTCTGCAAAGGCGATTACACGATGGGCTCGGGATCCGGGTCAGGACTATTAATCGTGACGGGAGAGTTAACCACGAACGGTGGGACCGATTTCAACGGTTTGATTTATGTGGTTGGTTCTGGTTACGTAAACCGCAACGGCGGCGGCGGCGGCGCATTCTATGGCGCGACCTTCGTTGCCGATGTAGATTGGCCGGCCCAGAGTCCCGCCCTAACTGATTTCGGTGCTCCATTCTTTAACTTCAACGGCGGTGGAAACGCGACTATGCAGTATGACTCGGTAGCCGTTGCCAATGCCCTCAGCTTGCTGCCGGCCCCCGTGCTGGGAGTCTCCGAATACTAGAGCATCCGCGCTTCAAAGATACAGCAAGCTTTGCTCTTATTAACTTCATGCGTTCGCGCGAAAGGTAAGTAACGTGTCTCAACACGATGCCGCAATTTACCAGACGGTAAAATTCTCTAAGAAGTGTCGAGAGTGTGGACTCAAAAACTTCGCCGACGTCACCGAGTGTCGTCGTTGCAAAGCTGAGCTTTCGCGACGGACGGCGGTCGCGAAGAGCATCAGCGAAACGCAAACACCTGAGGTCGTCGTTGAGAGCGGGCGGTCTAAGGCCCGTAGCCTCCTGGTCCTCGCGGCAGCCCTGGCAATCTTTTCAGTAATCAGCCTCTTTTATCTCCGACAAGGTTCGTCCGAGACCCAGGAACCGCTCGGTGAAGTCAGCAACGCACCATCGGCCGCGACACAGCCGGACCAGGCGGTGTCGGATCCCACGCGCGAGGACGCCAAAAGTCAGCAGGCGGCCAAACAAGTTCTGACCGGACTGAAACGCTTCCAGGTCGCTATTCAACCCGACATGAGCTTTGACGAATATCACGATATGCTTATCGATCTAAACGCGGATTTGAATAGCACGCTGCCCAAATTCGTCAGTCACAATTCCCGCGACGAGAGCTTTAGGAAGGAAGTTACCGGGGCGTTGCGCGATTACACTGCCGCCGAAAACTGGTGGAAGACGAGCATCAAGTATCATAACGCCGTTAACGATGCGGACCGGTTGGCCCGCCAGAAAACGCAATGGGGCTCAGCACAAACACATCTGGATAATGCCGAGAAGCTCTTGCTTCAGTAAGAATTTCGCCATCCTGGTTTCCTGACTCACTCAACCTACGACTGGCCGCCTGATTGTTGGCGGCCTTTGTATTTGCTTACTGAAACACTTTTTCCACCGGCACAATGCTAACGTCCGCCGGCTTCACGATAATCTTGTAAGCCTCGATGATCTTGTCTTCGTCCATGATCTCTTTTGGCTTTGGTGCGTTGTAGGTGATCGGCGAAGGCTTGTTACTGACGATGGCGTCTCGCAAACCGGCCGCGTCTTTGGTGATTATCGCGATGCGCATGGCATCGGATTTGAGGTACAGCTTGATGGCGCGATTCACATCGTGGAGGGTGAGCTTCGCCAGTTGCTCGCGCATATAAGTCGGAAAGTCCGCGATATGATAATAGCGGCTGTCGAGTGCGTACCCGAGCTGCTCGTCCTGGGTCGCCGTGAGCACATTCACATACTTCGACAAAAACTCGCGCGTCGATTCAAAGGCTTCCTTCGTCATGCCTTCGCGCACCAGCTTGTCGTATTCATACAGCGCAGCGCGCAGGACGAAATGCCCATTCTGCGGCTCGACTGGGCGAATCCAGATCTGAAAAATCTGCTGCTGGCGGCCGAGATTGGCATCGGGTTGGAATTGAAACATGCCGCGCGGAAAGTACTCGATGTAAGAGTAGTCGCCATAGTTCAACCCGCGCGCCTCGCGAAATCTTTGATAAAGATAGCTGTTGCTGGAACGATGTTGGCCAAAGTATGAAGCCACGATCGCCAGGGCGGGCCAGTCTTTGTTCGGTCGCGTCACGCTGATGGGAAAGCCCAGCGACACGGCCGTCGAGCGAGTTTCGCGCTGGACGATTTCAATCTTAGTGCCCGGTGTCTGAACAGGCGGCGAAATCTTTAACCCGGCCGGGCTGCCCTTGGGAAGTTTGGCAAAGTCTGACTGCACCTGTGCGGGAAAATTTTCAGGATAGCCGCCGGCCAATCCGATCACGAGGTTCGCCTGGCTATAGTTGTTTTGATAGAAGTCGCGCACGTCGTTGATGGTCGTCTTTTCCAGGGCACTGATCGCGCCCATATTCTGATGACCGTAGCTGTGCGAGCTCGGATAAATCATTGTATAGAGGACTTCTTTGCCAAGCTCTTCATCGTTCCCGCCCCGCAAAGAGGTCTTCAGATAGTTAATCGCGTCTTCCTTCAAACGCTTGAAATCGTCTTCGCGAAATCCTGGATCCAGGAGCATCTCCCGAATCAGCGAGTAATACTTTTCGAGATTGTCGAGGTGCGTGCTGCCCGAAAAGACCGTCATCTCTTTGTCGACCTGCCATTCGAAAGAGGTCGCCATCGGATACATCGCTTCCGTGATATCGGAATAAGGCTTAGCGCGCGAGCCGCTTTCGGCGAGCATCGCCGCGGTCAGGGATGCCAGGCCTTCCTTTCCTTTCGGATCGTAGGCGGATCCTGTCATGAACAGGATGCGAAACGTAACGAGGGGCGAGCGGTTAGGCAAAAGCACTGTGTTGGTATCAGTAGAGTTCATATTTAGAGTGCGGCTACTCGTCGCCGCTCTTGAGATCGATACCGAAACGATTCCGGTCATCATGCTGGCCATCAAGAGAAACACAACCATTGTTCGTCGCCTCATTATTTCGCCACCTCCTTCTGACTCAGCGTGACGATCGTTCGATGATTAGCGACAAAGTACTTCGCGGCCATCTCGCGCATGTCGGCCGGCGTGATAGTGTCATAGAGCGCAAACAGCTTGTCGATTGTCAGCGGCGTACGGCGCAGTCCGATATAGCCGGCCAGCGCGCCCGCAATTGCTTCAGAGCTATCCATTCCCAAAGCGAAGCCATAGCGCAGACGCGAACGCGTCGAATCAAGCTTGTCTTTCGCCACCGGTTCTTTAGCAAAACGCTGATACGCTTCCAGGATTTGCTGACGAACGTAATCCGTGTCTTTCACATCCTTCAGTTTAGCTGAGACGACAAACAACTCGGGATCGACGCGATCTTCGAAAGTGTAGGAAAGGGAATCCAGCTTTTGCTCTTTCAGCACCAGCTTCTGATAAAGATCCGAGTTCTCTCCGAAGGCAATGGGCGCCAGTAGATCGAGCGCCGCCTTGTCTTTTTGGTTATCCGAATATGCCGGACCGCGGAACGCGACATAGACCAACGGAAGCGTTTCAGACGGCCAATCAACATGGCCTTCGCGGGGCGCGGTCTGATCCGGTTCGGTCGGAATGTTGGGAGCATAGTTGCCGTGTTTCCAATCGGCAAAATATTTTTTCACCATCGCCAGAACGTTGTCGCGTTTCAAGTCGCCCACCACAACTATGGTCGTGTATTCCGGCCGGTAGTAACGCCCATAGAACTGCAAACTGTAGTCGTATTGATTGGGAAAGTCCTCGATGTCTTCAATAAAGCCCATCGTGGTGTGCGAATAGGTGTGGACTTTGTACGCGGTCGCGCGCAGCACTTCGTAAGCTTTCTCTTCGGGGTCGGCGCTGTTCTTATTGAACTCACCCAGCACCGCCCGAGTCTCGGTCTTGTAACCGTCGGGCGGATATTTCAGACGCTGAAACCGATCGGCCTCGAGTTCGAGGACTTTGTCCAGGTCGTCTTTTGAAAAGACCTCGTGATAAACCGTGCGGTCGTCGGTGGTATAGGCGTTTGAATCCGCGCCGGCTTTCTTCAGAATCGCGTCGCGCTCTTGTCCGGAATAATGCTCACTGCCGCGAAACATCAAGTGCTCGAAAAGATGAGCATAACCGCTCTTGCCTTTCTCCGGTTCATTCCGCGAACCGGTCTGCACCACGATGTAAAGCGCGACGAGATTTGGATAGTCCGTCGGTACTGTGACCAGGCGCAATCCGTTCGGCAGATCGTCGATGTTGTAATCGTAGGCGAACGCTTTGCGCGATTTTTGCGCGAGCGCCAGAAAGGGAAGACACAGGATTAGCGAAGCAATGATCAGGAATTTCATAGCGACTAATGTTGACTCCTTGATGACGGTGCAGAGTAGTGAGTATACACGAGGTAATAACGCGACGCAGCTTAGAGAGAAGCGGAAGTGGTCGGCTGGGGTTGAGAATTCAACCTTTAGGTTGCTGACTGCAGGCGCAAGCTAACTTGACTCTAAGGGGTGTCTGGGGGCGCGTCAAACGGTCGCTTGCTACAAGGGATCAGCCTACCCGGGAGAATCTCTACTTTCTTCGGACTGACGGTTGGCATCAGCATGGGAGGATAGGCGTCGGTGGGCATTATGTATAGTTCGACCAGGAACTCAGTGCGGTATCCGCCGTCAGCGGCGACGAGAGTTGCCGGATCGGCTTCTCTGGTGTTTACCAAATAGTTCTTCGAGCACGCTGCGGTGGAGCCGGCTTCCGCCGCATGGGCCGATCTGCCGGCATAGACAATAATAAAGCCTCGATAGCGTGGCGCTGCCTCATTCAGACTCTGCAATTCAAGTTCGAAGTTGTCGAGCCTGGCCTCGGCGTCTTCAAAAGGGATCTTGCCATATGAATCGTATGGGACCTGTTCGAATTTATTCTTCGCACTCGATGGAACCGGAGCCGCGTATTTGTACTCTCCGCAACGCAATCTCTTATCATCAGCTTCGGAACCAAAGTAAGTGATGCTTTGCACTGTCCCATCGATCGTTGTGTAGCGCACACCTTCCTCTACGTCGACATAGTCGATTAGCTGCGGCATGTGAACACTGTAAATCTGGTCGTAGTTTCTGCCGGCCACCAGAACGTCAGCCAGCTTTAGGTCATTTCTCGACGACACGGAAATGGTCGCCACCGTATCTGTGGGGACCTTCCAGCCTCCGGGCAGGCCTTCCTGGCAGCCCTGCGAAGCGTAACTTATCTGTACCCGTTCGCCGTCCAGGTCGTAACCCGAATCTTCGAGGGTCGGCGGGC
>JAWVEM010000459.1:0-3249 GCA_033856735.1 Blastocatellia bacterium | reverse complement strand
GGATTACCCGCGTCCGAACGTTCAGGCGTACCGAGCCTACCGCGGCGCCCACCACACGATTCGCCTATCAAAGCAGCTTACGTCCGATCTGAAAATGCTGTCCCAGAAGCAGGGCGTGACGCTCTTTATGACACTCCTGGCCGCATACGAAATTCTTCTACATCGCCACACCGGCGAAGAAGACATCGTGGTCGGAACTCCGATAGCCGGCCGCCAAATGCCTGAGACCGAAAACCTGATCGGCTTGTTCATCAACACGCTGCCGATGCGGACGAACCTTACCGGCGACCCGTCGTTCGGCGAAGTTCTGGGCCGAGTCAAAGCAACTGCGCTGGGGGCTTACGCGCACCAGGACCTGCCGTTTGAGCGTTTGGTGAAAGAGCTTCATCCCGAAAGGACGCTGGCTCATAACCCGCTCTTCCAGGTGATGTTCGTGCTGCAGAGCGAAGAGATCGAGCCGTTGCAACTTCCGGGGCTGGTCACCGAACACTTTCGGGTGGGCCATATCATGGCGAATTTCGATCTCACTCTGGACATCGTGGAAAAAGATGGACAGCTAACTTGTCTGTTCGAATCGAATGCCGATCTTTTCGAATCGGCTACGATCGAGCGGCTCATGGGTCACTTCCAAACTTTGCTTGAGGGCATCGTCACGAATCCGGAGCAGCGGGTCTCTGCCCTGCCGCTCTTGACCGAAGCTGAGCGGAAACAGTTGTTGGTTGAATGGAATGACACGAAGACAAACTATCCGACTCAAGCGTGCATCCAGGAATTGTTCGAGGAGCAGGTAAGAAACACACCGGACGCTCCCGCCCTCATCCGCGATGACCGGCAGGTGACTTACCAGGATCTCAATCGGCAAGCCAACCAACTCGGTCACTATCTAAACAAGCGCGGAGTTGGCCCGGATACCCGCGTGGGTGTGTGCTTGCAGCGCTCGCCCGAAATGATCGTCGTCCTGCTCGGCATTTTGAAGGCTGGCGGCGCCTATGTGCCGCTTGACCCGGAATATCCCCACTCGCGCCTGCAGTTCATGCTCGAAGATGCGCAGGTGCCCTTGTTGATAACGCAAGAGTCGCTGCTCGAAAACCTGCCGCGCAATACTTCAGAGATAATTTGCCTCGATGAGTTGTCTGAGAAAATCGCTAACGAAAGTAATAGCGATCCGAAGATTACGACCACGCCCGACAGCCTTGCTTATGTAATGTACACGTCAGGTTCGACAGGTAAACCGAAGGGCGTTGCGGTCACCCATCGCAACGTTGTGCGGCTGGTTCGGAACACAAACTACGCGTCGTTCTCGCCTGATGAAATCTTTTTGCAATCGGCCACAATTTCATTTGACGCTTCTACTTTCGAGATTTGGGGCAGCTTGCTTAACGGTGCGCGGCTGGCGCTGATGCCGCCCGGGGCTTCTTCGTTGGGAGAGTTGGGCCAGGCCTTGAAACGATATCAGGTTACCACGCTCTGGCTGACGGCCGGATTGTTTCATCTGATGGTTGATAATCATCTCGATGACTTGAGAGGCGTGCGGCAATTGCTCGCCGGCGGCGATATTCTGTCGGTGCCAGACGTGCAGAAAGTTCTCGCTGAGCTGAAGGACACTCGTCTGATCAACGGTTATGGCCCCACTGAGAGTACAACGTTCGCCTGCTGCCATCCGATTACTGATCTTACTAACGTCAACGGCTCAGTGCCTATCGGACGTCCGATATCAAACACTTCGGTTTACATTCTCGACCGTTGCCGGAATCCCGTGCCTATCGGCGTGCAGGGTGAACTTTACATTGGCGGTGACGGAGTCGCGCGCGGTTACCTTGACCGGCCTGAATTGAATGCCGAGCGATTCGTACGCGACCCGTTTTCACAAGTTCCCGGCGCCCGCCTTTACCGGACCGGCGATCTGGTTCGTTACCGGCCGAACGGCGAGATCGAGTTCATTGGACGACTGGACAATCAGGTGAAGGTCCGCGGGTTCCGGATCGAGTTGGGCGAGATCGAATCGGCTTTGGCGGAGCATCCGTCCGTTCGCGAGGCAGTAGTGGTGGCCCGAAAGGATAACGGCGACAAACATCTGGCTGCGTATCTTGTGCCACGGCCCGGCCTGACCCCCTCGATCGACGAAGTACGCGAATTTTTAAAAGATAAGTTGCCGGACCACATGGTGCCTTCCATGTTTTCGGTGCTCGAATCGTTGCCGCTATCGCCGACCGGAAAGGTCGATCGCCGCGCTTTGCCGCCAGCGAAAGGATTGGACACGACCAGATCCTTTGCGCCGCCCACGGATGAACTGGAACTGAAGCTGTCAAAAATTTGGGAGCGGGTCCTGGGGATTCGTTCAATAGGCATCAACGACAATTTTTTTGAACTTGGCGGACATTCATTATTGGCGGTGCGCCTATTCGCTCAGATTGAAAAAGCATTCGGTCGCAATCTTCCGCTGGCCACATTGTTCCAGGCTCCGACCGTCAAACAACTCGCGCGCATGTTGCGTGAAGAAGGTTGGCCGGCTTCTTGGTCTTCGCTCGTCATGATTCAGGGAGGCGGTAGACGCACTCCGTTCTTCTGCGTCCATGCGGCCGGCGGCAACGTGCTCGAGTATCACGATCTCGCGCGACTGCTTGGCTCCGATCAGCCCTTTTATGGATTGCAGGCGAGAGGGTTGAACGGAAAAGAAGAGCCGCACACCGGCATTAGAGAGATGGCCGCGCATTATTTGAAAGAGATGCGCGACGTGCAGCCCGAAGGACCTTATCAACTCGGCGGCCGCTCATCCGGTGGCACCATCGCGTTTGAAATGGCTTGCCAACTCGGGGCCGAAGGACAGCAGGTTTCGTTGTTGGCGCTGCTTGATACGTACCCGGCCGGCTACTTCAAGCTGCTACCGGATTCCGGAACGTTGCGCCAGCGTGCCGGTCGTTACGCGCGCAAGCTTCGATCGCATGCGGAGAACATGCGTCAGTTGAAGGTTGCGGAGAAGTTGGCGTACCTGTTGGGCAAACTCAGATACGCCCCCGAAAAAGCCAAACACAAACTCTACCGGCGTGCTTACAAGCTCTACCAGCAGATCGGGAGGCCCTTGCCGGTCGCTCTAAGAAATATCGAGCAGATTAACTTTGCCGCTGTGAAAGACTATGTGCCGCAAACTTACGCCGGGAACGTGACGCTCTTTTTGGCCGCCGATCTGACAGCAGACTATGATCTGCACGACGGCTGGCGCGAACTAGTAGAGGGTCGCATCGAGTTGCA
>JAWVEM010000458.1:0-8873 GCA_033856735.1 Blastocatellia bacterium | reverse complement strand
CGTCAACCCGACCGCCAACGTGAACAGTCCGCTATCAGGTCGAAACAGAACGGCCAGGCCACCGCATACCCCAGCCGCTATCCACCAAAGCAGCGCCCGCTTGAATCCCTTACGATCTTCTCCTGGGCCCTCTGTGGTGAATGCATTTCGAAACGCGAACGTGGCCGACAGGAACATGGCCAGAACCAGAAACGTTGTCGGCACTTCCGTGAGAATGGTCGCGGCATAAATCGTAGTGAACGGACAGACTGCGGCTAACGCGAGGGCCGCGATTGCTGTCGTCCGCTTTCGCTTT
Organism: Blastocatellia bacterium; assembly: GCA_033856735.1. Lineage (GTDB taxonomy): Bacteria > Acidobacteriota > Blastocatellia > Pyrinomonadales > Pyrinomonadaceae > UBA11740. Next base: position 8,578 of record JAWVEM010000458.1, on the reverse strand, counting down.
TCATCCGGCTGCCAATAGAACGCAAGCAGAGCGACCAGCCCGCAGGAGGCGGTGTCAATCAAAGCCTGGACGATACGAACGGCGCCGTTGTTTGTGTGTCCAAAAACTGAATAGATCGCGGCGAGAAAGAGCGGATAACCGGGCAGACGAATCAGCGACGAATCGTAAGGCGGTTCCGTCTCGTGCGAGTAGACGTGCTGCTCGAGCACGTTGCGCGCAATCTGCGCGTAGGTGCGGCCATCATCCGGAGAGTCGTTGGGCCAACGGTGCGCAACCACGAGGCGGAACGCCGCCGCAACGATCAGGATGGCGAGAAAAACCAACCACTTCTTTCGAATCGTAAACATAGGATCAAGCTGCTGGGAGTGGCACAGACTTTTTAGTCTGTGGTTAACGTGGGGGAACGAGTTCTCAAGGATTCATAATACGGGATTGGATCACAGACCGAGGTCTGCTCCACTTCACGGTTGCACTTCGACGGTTGCTTTCCGCTCCAGCTTGCCCCAGCCAACCACGGCGCCGCGCACGGCGGTGGTGACGGACTTAACCATTACGTAGTACATCACCTGGCGATAGCAGAAGCGTTGCAGGAACAGCCACCACAGCAGACGCCAACGCTCTTTGCGTTCCAGCACGAACGCGAAGCAGGCCGCGCTCCAGTCCACCGCCAAAAACAGCGCGTAGTAGAAGAGCACCTGCCGCAGGTTGGTAAACGAGTAGCCGATGGGTTGTTGCAAACGATCCAGCAGGTTCGAGATCAGCGTGTAGACCAGGATCAAATCCATCACCGGCGAGATCAGCGGAAACACTACCTGAAAGATCCAAACGTTCGGCAGCGCCACAAACCCCAGCGCGCCGTAACGCGGACGGAACAGCACGTCGCGATGCTTCCAGAGACACTGCAGAGTGCCATAGGCCCAGCGGAACCTTTGGCGCGCCAGCATTCTCAGGCTATGCGGTGCCTCAGTCCAGCCAATGGCTCTTTCTTCGTAACCGATCTTGTATCCGAGTTTCCTTATCCGCAGCGTCAGATCCTGATCCTCGGCCAGCGTCTCCGCACTGAAACCTCCGCAGCGCTCGATCAACTCTCGCCGCCAGGCGCCGACCGATCCGGGAACTACCGTGATGCAGTTGAGGCTGGCAAAAGCGCGGCGATCCATGTTTTGGGCAGTGATGTATTCCAACGCTTGCCACCGCGTCACGATATTTATCCGGTTACCGACCTTGGCATTACCGGCGACAGCGCCCATCTGTGGATCGACGAAGCGGCGCGCCAGCATGCGAATTGTTTCGCCGGGAAACTGTGTGTCGGCATCGAGCGCGACAATCACGTCCCCCTTCGCATGCCGCAAACCCACATTGAGGGCTTCAGCTTTGCCTGCGTTCGGTTCCGTCAGCAGCTTGACTAAAGGCTGTTCGCTAAAATATTCGCGGACAACTTCACTGGTGCGGTCCTGCGAGCCGTCGTCAACCACGATGATTTCAAAGTTGTCATAGTCGGAATTCAGCAGGCTGCGAATGGTCGCCTCGATGACTCGCTCTTCGTTATAGGCAGGCACGATGATTGAAACGAACGGTTCGTATTCTTCGCCGGAGTGCTCTCGTTCGCGCCGTCGTGAACGGACCCATTGCGCAAATGCCAACGCGCCAATCACACCCAGCCTTCCCAATCCCAGGACGATGCCAATGATGAAGGTCCACTGCAGAAGCCAGCCGCCAGTCGAAAGAAACAGAAAAGCCAAAGCATCCGTGCGCGTGTAAACGCTCTGACTCGGTGGCAGGATCGGCATCACCTGATCGCGGGTCCAGCCGCCCAGCGTCGAGACCGGTACGAACTTAAAACCGCGCGCGCGCAGTTCATGGATGATGCGAGGCAGGGCGGCTATCGTCGCCTCGCGGTCGCCGCCTGAGTCATGCAGCAAGACAACCTGGCCGCGGGTTTCGGGATTGGTATCCGTAGCCCTATCGATTGTCGTCTGAACTATTTGGTCCGCCTGTGCGCCCGGCTTCCAATCTCCCGGGTCGATGCGCAAACCCACGATGATGTAGCCCAGCTTCTCCGCAACAATCGCCGGTTCGACTTCCTCGGGCTTGTCGGCTTCCGCGTCGCCAAAATAAGGCGGCCGGCAGAGTACCGTCGAACGGCCCGTAGCAGATTCAATCAGGCGTTGAGTAGCGTTCAGCTCGAGAGCAGTAATTCGAGCCGGCATTTCACCGAGGTTGGGATGGGTAAAAGTATGGTTGCCGAGTTCGTGGCCTTCGTCAACGATCTGTCGCAGCAAATCAGGATGCGCCTGGCCATTCTTGCCGATCACAAAAAACGTTGCCGGCACGTTTTCCCGTTTCAGAATCTCAAGAATCGCCGGCGTCCAAGCGGGATCGGGTCCATCGTCAAAGGTCAAAGCAATCATCCCCGGATGATCTCCGGTGCGTTCGATCACGTACGACGAGGGAATGTTGTTGTTGTCGTAACTCTCTGAACTGATGAAGCCAGTCTTCTGGTCGACGCTGAGGCCGCGCTCGCCGTCGTGCGGGCTGGCTTGAACTCGCAGCAATTCACCAGTGCCTTCAAAGTCCACCTGGTAACCATAAAGAATTCGCTTCAGCGCGTCGGCCCGAGGATTCGGTTCATCAGTTCCAAAAATCGACCAGATGGATGGATCTTCCGAGCCCAGACGCCAGAGCGCGAACCCGGCCGGATTATAGCCACTTGCAGCCCGCATTTGGTTAAAGGCAGTAACGCCGTCAAGGAACCAGACGATGTGATGTGAGTTATCGTCTTCGTCATACTCGTAATGCGGATTGCGCGTGGCTGAATCGAATTCGATTTGCGCGGAAGAGTCTTTGGCGTCGATTACCGCTTCCTGAAAACTGACTTCCTTCGCATCGCCGCCTTCCTTCCAGTCGTATCCATAGTTACCCAGCGCGACGATCGTCTTTGCCGGCGACAACTCGCGCATCCGGCTCGCCAGAGTGCGTTCGAACCAATCCTGCGAAGCCACCGAGCCGGCTATTTTTCCGGCCCAGTGCTCGTCATAAGCCATCAGCATCAAGTAGTCGGTCGCGGCGGAATATTCGCGATAGTTCCATTCGGCGTCGTCGAACGGAACCGCCTGTACGACCACCCACCCGCGCGACTGAAACGCAGCGTGCAACTCCTGCATGAAGCGGAGCAGATTCGGCTGTGTCTGGTTGGTGGGCTCTTCAAAGTCCACGCAGATCCCGGCAAACTTGTTCTGCTCGACAAACTGCGAGAGTGCGGTAATCAAGCGCTGTCTCGAGTCTTCATCCGCGACCGCCCGAGCCAGAAGATCCTTCTCCCACTTCTCATCAGAGAGGTTCTGCACCATCGGAATAATCGAGGTTTGCGGCCGCCGCTCGCGAATGAGGTTCAGGGCCTTGGCGTCCAGCTCGATGCCGAGCGGGCTGCTGCCGTCCTTTGCATCAACCAGATGCGCCCACTGCGCCACGACCCAGTCGAGGTGATCCAGATTTCGTTCGAGCGAGGCGTAACTGGATTCGTCCCAGTTGATATAGAAACCGATCGCCAACTGCTTTGAATTGAAGCTGGCGGGCGCCGGCAGTGGCGTAGTCGCCGGCGCCGGCACGATTGGAGTCAGCTCAGAACGCCGCGCCGGTACTGCCCGCGTTTGCAAATAAGCCTTCTTCAATTCTTCCTGTGCTTTTTTCGCTTTGGCTTCGCTGGGGTTTTGGAAAACCGCCGGCGGTTGGGGCTTTATGCGATAGGTCTGCGGCAGATTCTGCAGAGGACGCAGATTCAAACGCGGCAACAGAGGATTGGCCAGCACACTGGCGATGAAAATCGCCGTGATAGCTGTGACCGCAATGCCCAGGGCCAGATACGTGCGGCGAACACGTCGCCAGCGACGGCCGAGCGGGTCGTAAAACACAGGGGAACTTGGCAACTTCTTTTCAGACACTTACACGCTCTTTTTTCCAGCAACCGGGAAAGATTTGAGTTGCGGATGGTATTTGATGTCTATAGCGGTGCGCGGGTTGATAAGTCAAGGACAGATGCGCATTTGGCAAGCGCGAAGTCATAAATAATGATTCCGAGGGCCTCGCGCGCCGGCGCAGAAGAAAAGCCGCTCGCGACTGCTCACGAGCGGCTCTCCGGTGAACTGTAGGGATTGACCTGTGGCTGTGACCGCTTCGGAAAGAAGGTGTCACAGTGAACCGCTCAGGATGACAACCCAAACAATCGCAGTTATCGATCCTGAGGCTAGGTCTCAGCCACCTCACTGTGATAAGAACTCATAAATTTTCGATCACCTCCTTTCCAGTGTTGGAGGTGATAATAAAAGACAACTGCCGACTCGTCAATCAGTTTTTTTAGAGCTTGAATGAACTCTTTCAAACGGCGCACTACCGACGATCAACCTAAACGTCAACGCGGAAAGCGAACCCGCGACCACATATGACACTGGCTGCTTCATTGACCCACCTAATACCAGGCTCAACAACAGAAAAACAATAAGACCTATTAATCCTCCTCCGATAAAGAACCATAGGGGATTCTTCAATCCCACCGCCCAAAATAATAAGACCGCAAGGCTGCCAAAAATGAGCGCAGCTCCATAGGCGAAGAATCCGACGTACCAGAGTATTGGTATTACTCGAAACGCCGTCATTCCCTGACGAAAGACAAGCACCACCAGAAAGGTAAGTGGCGTGATTAGTGGTGCCAGCAAGAAGCCAGGCAAGATTCGCCATTCAGACTTCATGAAATAGTTTTCATTCATTGGGTCCAAAAACTTTCATGCCGTCCACATATACGACCTGCGGATGCTCGATTCCAAAAAAGTAAGCCAGCTCGCGATAGTCTTCGCAATCGTGAATCACGAAGTCGGCGCGCTTTCCTTTTTCCAAGCTTCCTATTTCATCACCACGCCCGAGGGAGTACGCGGCGTTAATTGTGGCGGCGGTCAACGCCTCGGCAGGAGTCATTTTCATCTGCGTGCACGCCAGCGAAAGGATCATCGGCAGCGAAGGCGTCGGCGAAGAGCCCGGATTGAAGTCGGTCGCCAACACGAGCGCGAGGCCCGCGTCAATCATCTCGCGCGCCAGCGGGTATCGATTAGAACCGAGCGTGTAAACCGAACCGGGTAACAGCACCGGCTGGACCTTCGCGGCCTTCAATGCAGCTATTCCCTCGGCATCAGCGTGTTCCAAATGGTCCGCCGTAGCCGCACCGAGATCAGCCGCGAGCCTCGCTCCACCTGACATTGAAAGTTGATCGGCATGCACGCGCAGACCCAACCCCAGACAACGCGCCGCCGAAAGGATCTGCCAAGACTCGTCGGTGGTGAACACATCAGCTTCGCAAAAAACGTCGCAGTATTCAGCCAATTTTTCTTGCGCGACGCGCGGCAGCATTTCGTTGATGACGAGGCTGACATAAGTCTCGCGGCGTGATCGGTACTCGGAAGGTATGTCGTGCGCGCCGAGAAACGTGGGGACGTAACGAAGCGGCGTTTCTTCGTTCAGTTGCTTGATGGCGCGGAGAATCTTGAGTTCATCTTCGATGGTCAGGCCGTAGCCCGACTTTGCTTCGATCGTCGTAGTGCCGCAACGTAGAAACCACTGCGCGTACCGCTTGCCGGCTTTGACCAGGTCGTTCAGAGACGCATTGCGCGTCGCTCTCACCGTGGATCTTATGCCCCCGCCGCGCGCGGCGATTTCGCGATAGGTCGCGCCGGTCGAGCGCTGTTCGAATTCGTTGGCGCGGATCCCGGCAAAGACAGGATGAGTGTGCGCATCGACGAATCCGGGCATTACTACCCGCCGGCCGGCGTCGATAACTTCCGTGCCGTCATTGATCAGACTCTCGATCTCGCGTCGTCTGCCGACCGCTTCAATTTCCCCGCCACGCACCAGCATCGCGCCGTCTTCAATGATTGAGAGCTGACGCAGATCACCGCCGGCTCGGGGGCGCTTTGCCCCCGCCAGCGTCACGAGCTGTGAACAATTCAGGACTGCGAGAGATTCAGGCACGAAATTCCGGGACGCACGCCGTACGGGCGAGCTATCCCTCGTTGTAGAGTGCGGCTCCAGCCAAAGCGGCGAGAATGTATTCGATCAATCCCCAAACGAACCCAATCAAGATCAGGTTCATGGGGATCTGAAATAACGTGCCGTTGATAATACCTGTGTAGAGATAGATGCCGAACCACATGATGATGGCCGCAACCACTGCCGTCTTTGGCCCGGGCCCGAGGCGCGATCTGATTAGCGCATAGAGCCAGACCAAAACGATCCCAAGGATGAGAGTCATCACGACGGCAATCACGATGAAGTTTGTTCCGGGTTCCGGCACGCCAAACTTCCGCAAGATGACTGCCATCTGCTTAGCCAGCACCACGTCGTTCAGCACGTACTCGCCGATGTTCAGTATCAAACCTGCTACCAGACCACCGAGCAGGACGCGTCCAAAGTTGATCTTCATCTGTTTCTCCTGACTGGGGATGAAAGAGCGAAACTGCGCGTTGTTGCGGGCCAACTCTTATCACAGGGCGGGAATGAAAACCAGCTTTTCCTTTAGCGGCGCAGTCAGCGCGAACCATTTTATCAGCACCGCGGCTTTAGCCCGGTGAATTGATTACACAATGCATGCAGAAACCGTTTGAAACGGTTTCCCTTCTGAACTCCGACAACCAGCACCGGGCTAAAGCCACGGTGCTAATGAGAAAGAGTCTGTGGAATTCAGTCTGCTAACCAGCGCTTTGTTCTGCGACCTGGAGACTAAAATGTTCTATCCGGCCGAGTTCTCCGCACGCTTCCGGCCCAAAACGAAGAGCCCAATCCCGACGGCATTGGCGACTACCACGACGGCGATAATCTTCAGCGCGAACATCCGGGGACTATCGACATGCGTAATAGGAATCATCGTATAGAAGAGCGCGATCACTGAGACGGCGAAACCGGACGCCGAAGCGATCTTGAGCCAGAGCGGAGCCCTGATGCCGAATCGTTTGATCGCAACTATCGGAATAGCGAACAGGACCATGTACATCAGGGCGTAGAAGACTGTGGCCGCGTTGTCCTGAATCTGAAAAGCTTCCTGCTCTTTCACGCCGATCAAACTCGCCAGGCTGAACGCCAACGTAACCATGCCGACGAAAAGGATCGAGTTTACCGGTGTCTTATAACGCTTATGCAGACGCGTGAACCACGCCGGCAGCAGGTCGTCCCAGCCGGCGACCATCGGCAATCGTGTGTTGCCTGCAAAGTAAATACTCATCAAAGCGATTTGCCGGGCGGCCACGCCAAAAATGGTCAGCGAGACGAGCACCGACACCCAACCAAACGAACTGAATCCACGACTGAGCACCTGGGGAATCGGACCGATCAGATCGACTTCCTCGGGGCTGACAAAGGCCAACACTGAGGCTGTCCCAAGGATGAACATTAGCGCAATGATCGGCGCCGAGATCAAAACTGAGCGACTGATGTTTCGCGCCGGCGCGCGACACTCGCCCGCCATGATTGCGATGTATTCAAAACCTGACAGCGCTCCCACGGCGAGTTTGCTGAAAACGTTGATGTTGTAGGAAGTGAACTCCGGCAAGCTGGTCGAGAACGGGTGATAGTTCTGAAGCGTTCCGCGGCCGGCGGTAATAAACGGCAGCAGGATCAGAGTGGCAAAGGTCACCAGCAAAAATATTCCACCGACATTCTGCACCCACTTGCCCAGAGCCAGCCCTCGTCTGGACGCGGCGATGATGCTGATCATTAAGACGACGCAGACCGCCGTGGTCATCAACCTATTCTCGTGCATCCAGTCGGCGCGCGGCCCGATGGCGTACGCGATGTTCTTCTTGATGATCAATCCGATGCCGGACATCACCAGAATGCCAAACACCCAGAGGTTCCAGGCCACCATGAACGCGATGAAGTCATTGAAGGCCAACTTGGCCCATTGATAGAGCCCGCCCTCGAGCGGCATGCGGTTGTTAAGAAAGATGACGACGGCGGCCAGCGGCAAATAGAAGGTAACGATCGCGAGCAGCCAATAAGCCATCTGATGGTTGCCCAGCTTGGCCGCCCAGCCAACCCAAACCGTGCCGACCACAAAGACCACCTGCGTCAGGACGAGATCGAACAGGCCGAGCTCCTTTTTGAAGACGGCGCTGCGCGCTTCGACTTCGCTTTCGATCGCGGCGAGATCCTTAGTAGAAGTTGTCTGGTTTGGTTCAGCCATTAAGATGAGTTGCCCAGTTCAACCCCGAAAGTCTCAAGGCCAGGCAAAAAACCTCAAGGTCAGGAAGGGGGCTTGCCCCCGCATGTCTTTATCTGCCAACACAGGCGGTGGCAAGCCCCCTTCCTCACCTGAGAGATATTCAACGTTGAGTTCACGCCGAAGAGCTATGGTCATGCACAATTCGCCAACCAGCTTTCGTTTTTCGGAAAAGCAAAGTAAAAGTTCCGTGCGGTTCGTCATTCGCGCGCTTCAGATGCCAGCGGCCTAAGACTAGCGCGGCGTCCTTGCTCAAGATGTTGATTTCGAGTTCTGAAAAGGTTAGCACGCCCATCTTCTCGCGCGAGTTGTAGTTCTTGC
>JAWVEM010000457.1:0-3512 GCA_033856735.1 Blastocatellia bacterium | reverse complement strand
GGACGCCGTCAGCAGACGCTCGCGCAGCTCAAGCCGGGCTTGCGTCGGTGCTTTATTGGCAGCGTCGTAAATACCGATGTCAGCGCCGAACGCAGTCGCTACTTTCGAAGAATCGGGTGACCACACCGGTGGTGTTTCGGCCAACTCATCGTCGAGCAGACGCTCTTCACCATCCAGCGAGATCAAGCGCGGCCGGCCCGCCGGAGTTTTGAATTCTTTCTCGCGCGCTTGCCACTCAGTTTCCTTGCACGCCAGCGCCGCCAGCGCGTGAGTGTCCGGCGCCCACGAGAGCCCAAAATAAATCAATCCATCACGCGTCGTTAGCGGCCTCAGATCATAACCATCGCGGTTGCACAGATAGACCTGCTCAGTGCTGAAAACTGCCAGCGGCGCAAACGCCGGCGCTACCGTCGGCGCAGGCGCAGGCAAACTGGGCGAGGCGGAAGGAAGGGCCGGCATGGCCGGGATATATGGCTCGACTGGGGTCGGAGTCGGTTCCGCCTGCATGCTCTTGCGACCGACGAAAGCAATGAAGCTGCTGTCCGCGGACCAGCCGACTGAATCCTGGAAGACCACGGCGAGGTTCGGCGGGGTGACGTTACGCAAAAATGTCCCGTCCGCGGAATAGAGATCGATGCGAAAGGTCTGTGCCGGTTCGTCAGTGGTGCCGTAAAGCGCGAGCGCCCGTTGGCCATCCGGAGAGGGCACCGTCCGTAAGAGAGCATCGTCCTGGCGGCGAGTGTCAAAGTCCTGCTGAATCGCCGGGATGATAGTTTTCGTTTCCTCAGTCACGAGCCCGGACGGCGGTTGAACGTCCGCCTGAAAACTGAAAGCCAGTCGCCGCGCTGGGACATCGCGCAATTGTCGCGGCCGCACACCCTGCGAGTCGGTATTGCTGCGGCAAGCGATGCCGAACAAAAGCAGGGCCAAGCTAAGCAATGAAACAAACATCGAGGACCGGGACGAAAAAGGGCGAGACGAAAAGACGCGCCGGCAGAGCGACCCTGTGCGAAATTGCGACGAAGAATTCTGATTGCTCAAGCCTGCAAACATCCGGGGCGATCTTAGGAACGATGGATCGAAACTGTCAATACGCTCGGCAGCAAACGGTGCCTCGTTTAGACGGCGGACTTGTCCGCCGCGGCGGCAATGCCGGACAGACCCGGCATCTAAACGCGACTATAAGCACTCCCCGCGCGTAATATCGATATTGGTGGAGGCGCCCAAAGCGTCTCGGCCGCGCCGCCGGCCAGAACCTCGCCGGCCAGCTCTACATCAAGCGCGAACAGCGCGCGAATCGTGCTTCGGGGCGACAAGTGATCTTCGTCTGACGCATCGTCATCCACACAGTTATGTTCGATGGCGCGCGCCAGACGGCGCGGCAAGGGCTCCCAGCTCGGGGTTTCTCTGATGTATTGCCGCGCCGCCATCATTCCTACCAGATCGCACGCGAGCTCTTCAGCGCGCTGACCTTGAATACGTAATCCAGTGCGCGTGGCCGCGCGCCCACCAATCGCGCGAAACAACGGCCGCAGGGCCTCAGCCTGTCCGCTGGCGATGTGCGTCAGCTCGTGGGCCAGGACGCTGATCATGGCTTCGTCAGATCGCAGGCCCGCCAGAAAGATGGTGCCGAATTCGATGGTGCGCGGCTCGCGCAAAAGGACCGATGCGTTGTCTCTCGAATCAACATCGGGGCGGATGCGCCGCACCGCTTCAACGCGCGCAGTGGCTGCGTTAACGCGTGCGCGCGAGAGAGCAGTCCCATAGAGATTGTATTCCTTCGCGAGTTGGAGAATCGCGCCGGCGACCAGCTTTCTGGTTGCCGGTAACACGCGCTCAGCCCGGCGCAGACCGGCGACGGCGTCGGGATGGCCCACTGCCAAAGACGGGCGCGCCTGCATCTCGTCAATCGGCATGCTGCCGAATGGATCGCGGATCCGCTCAGCGCACGTCTGGCCGATCGCCCGTTCAACCAGACGGCGCTCTGCGGGCGTGAAGGCTTTGCGAGCGGCAGATGAATGGGCGCCGTTTCGGGAAGCACTTGGACTTTGCGCGAACGATAGAGGCGCCAGGATTGTCTGAGTGAGGAGAAAGATCGCCAGCGGGAGGCGCTGGTGCGCGGCAAACCGGCTCGAACATTCTTGTCTCACTTTACTTATGACGCCACTCCGGCTTTCGCTTTTCCATAAATGCACGCACGCCCTCGTGTGCGTCTTCCGTCTTCATCAGTTCATGCAAATAGAGATTCTCGATTTCACTCAAGGCTGATTGAAAGCTGGTTAGTCCTCCCAAATCAAGCGCCGCGCGAGTCATCGCCAAAGCTGACGCGGAAAGATCCCGCAGCTTTGCCAGCACGCTCAGCAACTTCGGCTCGAGTTCCGCGCCTGATACTACATGGTTCACCAGACCGAGGCGCAAGGCCTCACCGGCGTCGATCATATCGCCCAACATGATCAGTTCGCGCGCGCGTTTTTCGCCGATGACGCGCGGCAGCAGGATCGCCGCGATAGGGGGAAACACACCAAGTTTGATCTCAGGTTGTCCAAAGCGGGCTCGCTCGCTGGCAATCACGATGTCGCACGCGGCGACCAACTCGCAACCCCCGCCGAGCGCCGGCCCATCGACTACAGCAATCACCGGTCGCGAGATTTGTCCCAGCAAGCGGAATATGGAGTGAAACGACTCGAGCATTTGAAAGACAGTTTCCGGCACGTGCTCTTCCACGGCTACGCCCGCGCTAAAGGCCCGCGTGTTCGCCGCTGCGTCGAAAACAATCGCGGCGAGATTTCGTTGTGGCAGGCACTGGTTCAGCGCCTCGCCGATCTCGCGCATCATCGCAATGTTGAAAACGTTGAGCGGTGGCCGCGCGAAAGTGATGCGCGCAACGCGATCGTCAATCGTGAAGAGGATGTGCTGAAATTCTTTGGTCATCAGATGTAGCGCAAGTTGTTAACTTGCGCACAAGGGACGGACGCAAGTTAACAACTTGCGCTAAACATTATTCCCGCCAATGCACGCTCGTCCAGTACTGCGGGTCAAAGAGCCGAGCGTCGAGCGTGGGATTTGCCCGCATCTCAGAATACTCTTCAGTGGTGCTAACCCGTCCGTCGACTTTGAAGATGACTTCCGGCGCCATCCATCCACCGCCCAGGCGCTGGTACTTGTTAAATTGAGTCTCCTGCGTCTGCGTTCCGTCGTTCCCGCCCGGGCGCAGCATCCGGACAAAGTAAAGATTCTGCTGATCGATCCAGAACTGTAGGGAATGCAGATCACCCGCTTTCGCTCCTATGACATAGACGGGCCGGCCTTGCCATGTGTCTTCGCGCAGAATTGAAAGATCAAACTTGAGAGCTTTCAGCGTGTCTATTACATCCGCCGCCGGCAATTTGTAGATATCAAAGCCGAGAATCATCAGCGGATGAACGTAGGGCTTGGTGTTTTCCTGCTTGCCGTCTTTGAACAAGAATATCTTTCGATCGGTAAAGAGGATGCCGTTGCCTTCCTTCACCGGG
>JAWVEM010000456.1:0-2861 GCA_033856735.1 Blastocatellia bacterium | reverse complement strand
CTGCTTCGTGTGGCTTCACCAGCTCTGAGATCATGAGACGTACTTTTCTCTCACAACTGCAGGTTACACCCAGCGATTACCGGCTCCGTTTTCAGCGCCGTAGTCCACGTCGGACAAGCCGCTCGTAGCGATATCGACTCCTGGATTGTCGGCAATCCGGAGACTGGCGACAAAACGAGCTTCGAGGACATTAGTCCCCTTAAGTCCGGTTAGGGGAAACGCGGTGCGATGAAGCGCTAGTCGCACCGAGAGCTCCTCGAACGCCGTTTCTCAGGCGCAATCCGCAAAAGTAGTCCCCAGCGAGAAATGTGTGAAGTTTGCACAAACCCAGAACTTAATCGTGGAGAATAAGGCTCTGCTGACTAGGTAGAATTGAAATTGTCCCGCCGCGAAGCAAAAGCCACCTGCAATTCTCACAGTGCAAAGGAATACCGAGTCTTATTCTCCTTTGCCACGTACATTGCCTTATCCGCACTCTCGACCAACGTACCCGCAGTGCTGCCATCTTTCGGGTAGATGGAGATTCCAATACTTGCCTTGATACTTAGACTGATTGTGAGGCCGCGAGCCCGGATGTTACAAGGCGCTTGAGTCTCCTGGAGGATCTTTTCCGCGATCAGCGAAATATTTGTTTCTTCCCGGACCTCATTGATCAGGATCACAAATTCATCGCCGCCGTAACGGCTTACTGTATCCTCGCCGCGAGTATTTTTCTTGAGCCGTCCGGCAATCCCTTGCAGGACTTTGTCACCTGCGAAGTGCCCATATGTATCGTTAACGATTTTGAAATCATCCACATCGAAGAACATTACCGCCAAAGCCCAGCCATGCCGTTTTGCTTGTTCAAATCCATGTTCCAGCCGATTATAGAACAGTGCTCGGTTGGGCAGGCCAGTCAAAACATCATGGAACGCTGCATGGCGATCCACGTCTCCCTGTTCTTTGACCGCAGCCAACTTACCTTCCAGAACGTGGCGCTTCTTGACCTCACTCTTCAGCGCCTGATTCACATCCGACAGCTTGTCGGACGCCTCTTGCACTTTGTCTTCAACCGCTTTGCTTTTCTGGAGGGCGTTTTCAACCCCGGGCAGCGAGCCTTGATGCGCAAGCTCCTGCTTAATATCTGCATTGACCGTCGACAGTTCCTCGGCGGATTCTTTCACCAGGGTCTCGACGTGCTCGGATTTCACGAGCACATTAGTCAGGGACTTATGTTGCTCGGCGTTTTCCTGCAATTCCGCGTTTGGATCGGTTTCCGTGGCTTTCATGAATCCATGATTGCTGAAAGTGAAAGTCCCGTGGACATTTTTTAAAACTTCTCGTCCAAGTACACATATAATTAGATTAACAGTTATCAGAATAGATCATCCGCGGGTGCGCTAGGGTTTGAGCGTATTTGGCGTGGCGGGTGACATATCGCCGGAGCATCGCTCGGAAATTGGACCCAGGAACTTGAAACTTCGTTTGGCAACTAGCCAAGTGCGTCTTAGTTAGTGTTGTATCGGAAGCGCGAGTGTGCAAGCTGCACACACGAGTACGGTGTGTTTGCGCGCTTTCGATACAACGACTTGAAGGAAGCCGCGGCGATGAGCTGTGTTGTCGGACACGAATTCATCAGCATGTTTGGGGATTTCGAAAAGATTTTTCGTTGACTCCCGATAGGAGTCAATCACGCTGGACACGGGCACGGCCTGTCCTCCTCGACTCATGGGCACCAACACCCGGCCCACATTCAAATTTGCGTCTTCTGTAGAGATAAAAAGAACTTTCGTCGAATACCCTGCTGCCTTAGCCTGGTCGAGCAGTTGGGTGTCCACGCGAATGTCTTCGACAGCAAAGGAACGCCGCTCCTCAAGAAACGGTTGTTGCTGGTGTCTCAGCGCCGGAACAAATGTTGGGAATGGCTCTTTCAAGTAGGCTTCATAGAAAGTTGTCTTACCGGCACCCACCGGTCCCGCGATGATGAACAGTGCTGGCTTTTGCTGAGTCAGGTTGTGATTTCCTCGTGTGCAATTCTGCGCGGACCTTTCCGGCGCGTGGGCTCAAAACTTGTTTCCAACTTCTCAATGGGGGTTCGCTCTCCGTCAGGTGTTACCTTCACTGTCGCTTTCAGATTCCGATCGTACTCGTAATAGGATCCGTTCGGCTCTTCCGCCTCGAAGGGAATGGATTGCATTGCCGAAAGCTCCGCAAGCATCTGATGAAGCTCCCGACGTTTCGACTCCGACATTGCGTCGTACGAACGCAAAGACGATCCGCGTCCCTTGATTGATTTTTAGAGTTTGGTTTCTCCGCCCTTTGAGTAAAAAGCCAGAAGAGCGCTATTCACGAGCTGATTCATCGAACAATCCCGCTTCTTGGCGATTTCATGAATGCGCTTGCGAAGTCGATTCAGGATGACGACTTGCGTCTCTCTCCCGGTTTGTTTTTGTCTGGATTGAAGAGTCACAAGCTCGACAGTATTCAGGTCGACCGCCAGAAGAGCATGGTTGATCGAAGTCGACAGCTCTCCCATGTATCGCGGTTTGTCCCGCAGGAGTTTGTCGAGGGCGCTCAGGAGCCGGACGTTGTAGACTCCGAAATTAGCGCTTCGCCGCTTGGGCACGATTCCCTACTGTCTTCAGGTTGGGGTTGCTGCAACTGAAAATACGTCGCGGCCGTACATGCAGATATATACACCACCCTCATTCCTCGTTCAAGCTGTCCCCTTCAATTTCGCAAGAGTGTGCGTATGTCGAATCGTGATCTACCCAATCTGCCCGCCTTGGTGCAAAATGCATTCGGAACCCGGCGCCAGGCGCAAGATCAATTAAGTTTACCGTGCTAATCGCGAATCAAGCCTTGGCCTCACAAGGTAAGGA
>JAWVEM010000455.1:0-5068 GCA_033856735.1 Blastocatellia bacterium | reverse complement strand
GGGCGGTTTTCAAACGGGCCGAGATCGAAACCGACAAGAACAACCCAGAGGTCGCCGTCGGCCTGTTCGATTTGCTGCGCGTGTTTCAGGAGATTCTCGCGCGCCAGAAGGAAGAAATCCTTTTGGAAATCGAGCGCGAAGAGATCAGCATGGCCGAGATGATAGATCGTTTGCGCAACATGGTGCGATCGGCGGGCGAAGTTAACCTGATGACTTTTTTTGAAAGGTCGAAGTCCCGGCGCGAGTTGGTGGTGGCGTTTCTTTCAGTGCTCGAGTTGGTGCGAATGAGTGAAATCTCGCTGGTCCAGAGCGAAACGTTTGGCGCCATCATGGCCCGAGCGGCCAGTCCTGAAGGACAACCGATATGAAGCGCTGACTGAGCGCAATATGATAGCCCGGGGCCACGCCCTGGTAGGGATGTGAACAATACTTCCAAACCCTGAAAGAGCGGAATGAACCGGTGAACACCGGTCAGAGTAATTATGAGCAAAGCAGCAAAGGCGACCAACGCTGAGTCGGCAATAGAAGTTGACGAGTCATCGTCAACCGACGAAATCGAAGGCCATCGCGAAATTGGCGCCGCTGAACTCAAGGCGATCGCTGAAGCAATGATTTTTGTCGCCGATGAGCCGGTCAGCGCCAAGACAATCGCGGACGTCATCAAAGTCGATCGCGAGGCCATCGATAAAGTTTTAGTCGACCTGGTGGGGGAATACGACGCGCGCAACAGCGGCCTCCAGTTGCGGGAAATAGCAGCCGGTTGGCAGATCGCGACGCGACCCGAGCACCACGAACAGATTCGCGCGTACCTGAAATCAAGACCCAGCGCGAAACTATCGCTGGCCTCGCTCGAAACGCTGGCCGTCATCGCTTACAAACAGCCGGTGACGGTGCCGGAGATTCTCGAGATTCGCGGCGTGCAATCGCCATCAGCGATCAAGACTTTGCTGGATAAGCGTCTGATCGTGGCCAAGGGGCGAAAAGAGACCGTCGGCCGTCCGATGATGTACGGGACATCGAAGGAGTTTCTGATTCAATTTGGCTTGAAAGATCTAACTGAGTTACCAAGCATTGAAGACTTTCAGGATCTCGCCGGTGGGAGCGACTCATAAAGGCGTGGCT
The DNA here is from genome assembly GCA_033856735.1 of Blastocatellia bacterium. GTDB lineage: Bacteria > Acidobacteriota > Blastocatellia > Pyrinomonadales > Pyrinomonadaceae > UBA11740. The sequence goes on along the minus strand of JAWVEM010000455.1, from coordinate 3,946 downwards.
ATATGGCTGATATGAAGGAAATAAGAGATCTCACCTCGCAGATAGCGCGCGAGTTTAGTCCGGACAGGATCATCCTATTCGGATCCCATGCTTATGGGCAGCCTGGGAACGACTCGGACGTCGACATCCTCGTCGTACTCCCTTTCGAGGGCAAACCTGTGCGCAAAGCAATTGAGATCCGCAATAAAGTGAATGCTGGCCTACCTCTCGATCTGATTGTTCGAACACCGGAGCAACTAGCTGAGCGCGTAGCCCAAAATGATTGGTTCATTCGAGAAATCCTCGAAAGGGGCCACACGCTGTATGAAGCCAATCACAAGTGAATGGATTGCCAAGGCTGAAGGCGACTTTTCTACGGCGCAGCGCGAACTAAGCGCGACGGATCATCCTAATTACGACGCGGTATGTTTCCACGCACAGCAGTGCGCAGAGAAATATCTCAAAGCGTTCCTGCAGGAGGCCAACATTGCTTTTCCAAAAACTCACGACCTTGCCGATCTGCTTGCCTTAACAGTTTCCATTGAACCCACATGGACATCGATGACGGCGGACCTAAATGCTCTCAGCGCCTTTGCCGTAGAGTATAGGTATCCGGGTGACTCGGCAGATCTAGACGAGGCCCGCGAGGCATTTCAAATGTGCAAGAGTGTTCGCCAAATCATCCGACGGGCGTTGAGCTTGTAGAGAGTCCGGTTCCTGGCAGAATGCAGCAGCGTCTCCAAAAACTAATTTCCGCGGCAGGCATCGCTTCGCGGCGTCATGCAGAGGAACTGATCACAGCCCGACAGGTCCACGTCAACGGCAAGGTGGTCACCGAACTGGGTGTCAAGGCTGATCCCACAACCGATCGAATCAAGGTAAAGGGACGTCTGATCAATCCGCTCCTCGATAAACACGAAAACATTTACGTCCTGCTGAATAAGCCCAGGGGTTATTTGACCAGCATGGCTGATCCCGAAGGACGGCCTTTGGTGACTGAACTGATTCCGTCGTCGCTCGGCCGGCTGCATCCGGTGGGCCGCCTTGATTTCAATACTGAGGGATTGTTGTTACTCACCAATGACGGCGAATTCACCAACGTGGTAACCGCCGCCAGGAACCAAATTCCCAAGGTCTACAGAGTCAAAGTGAAAGGCATGCCGACCGACAACGCCGTCGAGCGATTGCGGCGAGGCATTGCGATTGGAGAAGGCGCACGCACGGCGCCGGCTGAAGTCCGCCAACTGCGTTCGACCGAAGCGAACGGCTGGTTTGAAGTCACTCTTCATCAAGGTCGCAATCAACAAATCCGCCGCATGTTCGATGCTATCGGCCACTCGGTGACTAAATTGAAGAGAACGCGAATCGGATTGCTGGATGATAAATTCTTAGCTACGGGCCAATGGCGCACGCTCACCGACATGGAAGTCAAACGATTGAAGAACGTGCGCGCGAAGAAAGCTGCCGCGCCGATGAAGAATGCGCGTGCGAAGAAAACACGATCGCCCGTTCGTCCCAAACGTGCCTAGGTAGCCGGTTTAGAGTTCAAGCTTTAGCTTGCGCTCTGCAAGTCAGCAACCCGAAGGTTGAACTCTTAACTCAACCACTAACGTGCTTCGGGCTGCGGTCACGCTTTCAGACCTCGTTGAGTTACAATGTTATAGCTCCATAATCTCGCGACAGGCATCATTGCCTGTCGTTTGAGTGTTAGTAGGAAGTGACCCGCTTGCGGTTCGGTAATAGATCAGATGGAATTCGAACTGACCGAAGAACAATTGCAGATGAAGAGGAGCGTGCGCGAGTTCGCCGAAGGAGAGATCGCGCCGCATGTGATGGAGTGGGATGAGGCTCAGCATTTTCCCGCCGAGTTGCAACCCAAGCTGGCCGAACTGGGTTTGCTGGGCATTCTGTTTCCGGAAGAGTACGGTGGAGCCGGCCTGGGTTATGTCGAATATGCTACGGCGATTGAAGAGTTATCGCGGGTAGATGGATCGGTCGGGATCTCGGTTGCCGCGCACAATTCGCTTTGCTCGAATCACATTTATCAATACGGAAATGAAGCGCAAAAGCAAAAATACCTGGCGCCCCTGGCGCGTGGTGAGCACCTTGGCGCGTGGGGATTGACTGAGCCCGGCGCCGGCTCAGATGCTTCCGGAACGCGCACTACCGCAGTGAAAAACAACGGCGGTTGGGTCATCAATGGCTCCAAGAATTTCATCACTCATGCAATTCATGCCGATACCTGTGTGGCCTTTGCCTCGAGCGATCGCGCGAAGCAAAGCAAGGGAATTACCGCCTTTATCTTTGAGAAAGGCATGCAAGGGTTTGCGCCTTCCAGGAAGGAAAACAAGCTGGGTCTGCGCGCGTCTGAGACGGCCAGTGTGGTGTTCGAAGACTGCTTTGTTCCTGATGACAATCGCCTGGGAGAAGTGGGCAAGGGTTTTGTGAACGCTATGCAGATTTTGGATGGCGGACGCATCTCGATTGCTGCGCTGGCGGTCGGCATCGCGCAGGGCGCGTTCGAATCCGCGGTCCGATATTCGGGTGAACGGCAACAGTTTGGCAAACCAATCAGCGAATTTCAGGCAATTCAATTCAAGCTCGCTGACATGGCGACGCAGATCGAAGCCGCTCGCCTCTTGATGTATCGCGCCGCCTGGATGAAAGACAACGGGAAGAGGACCACCAGAGAGTCTTCGATGGCCAAGCTGTTCGCGTCGGAAATGAGCGTGCGTGTTTGTGAAGAGGCGATTCAGATTCACGGCGGTTACGGCTATACCAAGGATTACCCGGCCGAGAAATTCTGGCGCGATTCCAAGTTATGCACGATCGGCGAAGGCACTTCAGAAATTCAACGAATCATAATCGCCAGAGAAATTCTAAAAAAGGCTTAGCCGTCAGAGCCGCGCAGGAAGTTAATCGTTTACCGCCGGCACTTGTGCCGGCAAAGCGGGGAGAAACTTATCCGTGTAGAGTCGGCACTTTTGCCGGTAAGAGTTGGGACGGGTCCCAACTCTAAACAACGCGCCCCGAAGATTTTGATGAGTAGTCAGCCGCTCATAGATCGAGTTGCCGCTGGAGAGCCGAACGCAGTTGCTCGTGCGATCTCAAAGGTCGAAGACGCCTCAGCTGACAGCGCGGCACTGATGAAGCAGGTCTTTCCGCTGACCGGCCGGGCGTTGATCATTGGAATTACCGGATCGCCGGGAGCTGGGAAGTCTTCGCTGGTCGATAAGCTGGCCGGTTTTTACCGCAAGCGTGGCGAGCGGGTGGGCATTGTCGCCGTCGATCCCTCGAGCCCTTTTTCGGGCGGCGCGATTCTCGGAGATCGCATTCGCATGCAAACCCTCGCGCTCGACAAAGGCGTTTTCATTCGGTCGATGGCGACGCGCGGGAACCTTGGCGGATTGGCGCGCTCGACGATCGAAGCGGCCGCGATCCTGGATGCAGCCGGCTTTGAAAAGATCATCATAGAGACCGTCGGCGTTGGCCAGGACGAAATTGAGATCGCCAAAACTGCCGACGTATGTGTGGTCGTGCTCGTGCCTGGCATGGGTGACGACGTGCAGACGATGAAAGCCGGCATTATGGAAATTGGCGACGTGCTGGTTATCAATAAAGCCGACCGCGATGGCGTTTTGCGGACTGAGAAAGAGCTGGAGGCTCTGCTTTCGTTTGGCACCCGGACGGATCAATGGGAGCCGCCGATCGTCAAGACTGTGGCGATTGAAAACAAAGGCATCGAAGAACTGGCCAAGGCCATCGAAGGTAGTCGGGAATTTCAGAGAACGGCGCCGGCGTCCGGCGAGAGGCGTCAGGCCATTGCCCGCTGGCGGATTCTTGAACTATTGCGCGAACGTTTGGTCACGCAGACGCTGGCAGCTGATTCCGTATCAGAGAAACTTGACCGGCTGGCCGCGGAAGTGGCGAGCAAGAAACGCGATCCATATTCAGCAGTGGATGAGCT
>JAWVEM010000454.1:0-6635 GCA_033856735.1 Blastocatellia bacterium | reverse complement strand
TTATTGCTTGGTTGCTTTCTCGGATCCGGTCTTGTCGCTGCCGTAGCCGCCCCAGATTCCTTCCAGCCCGTCCGGCTTTATCTCATAGGCAACAAAACCGCAGCGGGACCCGCCAATACCCACCGCGACGTTGGTGCCCTGTTTGATGCCCACGCCGTCGGTGTTATTGCTCCAGACGAATCGGTAAAGGTTGCCGGCCGGTTCGACAGTAAGCTTCGCTTTGTATTCCTTGCCATCGGGATTCTTGCCAGTTGCGTCGTAAGTTCCGACCAAACTGGAACCGCTCGAGCGCGTTGCCTTTTCAGTGCCCGTTTCGTTGACTCCCCAGTAACCCCACTTGCCTTCAAGCCCGCCGTCGCCGGCGATTTCAAAATCGATCACACCACAGCCTTTGCCATTCGCGCCGTTGGCAAATGCCACCGCGACGACGTTGCCGTTGGCCACGCCGACTCCGTCGTATTGTGTCCCTGCGTTCCAACGAAATTGATAGACATCGCCATGTGGAATAATTTCGAGCGTGCCCTTGTAGCTGCCACCATCCGGGTTGCTGCCGAGGACGTTGTAGGTGCCCGCAATGTCGGGCGGCGTAGCCGGCGGATTGGTTGTGCTGGTCGCTGGGTTAGTAGTCTTTGGCGCATCGGGCTTGCTGCTTGTCGAGGTCGTCGATGTGCCGCTGGATTTGCAGGCCATCACGCCGGCAATCAGCAACGCAATGCATATCAAAGCGTGATGTCGTGGTTGTAGTTTCATTGTTACCTCCTTTGGCTTTCCCCGAACTGCTTAGCGCCCTCAGTATCGTTTTTGCGCCTTTGCGTAAACTAAAGTCGAGCTAGAGAAATTTCTCGCAAAGACGCAGAGAAAAACTAAAGGCGCAAAGTCTCTGATCTACATCGGCATAGACATTCCCGGCGGCATTCCTCCTCCCGGCATGTCCATTCCGCCAATCGGCGTGCCCGGGGCCGGCTGGGCGGCGCCGCCCCCGTCCCGCGCGCGCAGCAGGGAGGGATCTACATTCTTCAGTCCGTACAGTGTCTTATAGAGACCTTCGCGACTGACCAACTCGTCATGCGTGCCCTGATCTACTATTCGTCCCTTATCGATGACCAAAATGCGATCCGCGACGTCGGCCACAAAGTTGAGGTCGTGGCTAATCACCAGACAGGTGCGCTCGTTTGCGTATTCGCGAATCACCTGCGTCAGGCGGTTGCGCTCAGCCGCATCAAGGTTTTCCGTCGGTTCATCCAGCAAGAGCACTTCCGGCTTGCGCAACAGACATCGCGCCAAAGCAATCAGACGCTTTTGACCGCCAGACGGCACTTGTACGCCAACGATTGTGTCGTAGCCTTTCGGCATTCTTTGCGGATCGACTATGACATCGTGGATGTGGGCCAGTTTGCACGCTTCTTCAATTTCCGCGTCTGTAGCGCCGGCTCGGCCGAGGCGCACGTTCTCTCTGATCGTATCCTTGAGAAAGAAAGGAAACTGCGCGAGCTTTGAAACCTGTTCGCGCAACGACGTCAAAGTTACATCGGCGATATCTTTGCCCTCGAGCAGAATGCGTCCCTGCTCCGGATCGAGAAAACGCAGAATCAAGTTCATGATTGTGGATTTTCCGCAGCCGATGGGACCGACAAAGGCAATGGTCTCGCCTTCTTTCAATTCAAAAGAAACTCCATTCAGAACTTTTTGCGTAGGCGAGTAACCGAAGACTATGTTCTCGAAAGTGATGTCGCCATGCACTTCGCCGAGCGCCACCGCGCCGGGCTTTTCAACGACAGTTGGTTTCGTGTCGAAAAGTTCATACGTTGAGACGATGCCCGGCACCAGCGATTGATACATCGTGTAGGAGCTAATCAGCCTTTGCACCGGCGTAAATAAATTTGGCGCCATCTGCATGAAGACGAGAGCGCTCGCAAACGTCAGCCCCCACTTTTGGCCGAACATAATTGCCGAAAGAAGAATCAATGCCGTCGTGAGAGAAATAAGAACCTGGGCGCCACTGTTGCTGAGGCTCATCCAAGCGGTGGTGCTCGCGGTATTTTTCGCCGCGATTCGCGACGCCTCACGGAACCGTTCATTCCGTTTTGGTTGCGCATTGAAAACCTGAATGTCAGAGATGCCGTTAATGGTTTCTTCGAGCTCCGAGCCGAGATCACGAGAACTCAAATTAATGCCCATCGCGCCCTGCTGCAGCTTGCCGCTGGTGAAACGAAACATCAGCACGGTAAGCGGCGCCAAAACGAACAGCACGACGGTCATCTGCCAACTCAATGCCAACAAATATCCGATCACGATAATCAGCACGATGCTGTCGACGACGGGAGTCAGCAGAACCTGGGTCAGCAGCCGCTGCACGGCCGTGGTTTCTGACAGCACGCGCTGCATCAATGCCCCGGTCTGGCCTCCCATAAAGAAGTCTAGCGAGAGCGATTGAATGTGCTCGTATAGTTTTTGGCGCAAGCCGGTGAGCAGTCTCTGCTCCAGGTTTGCATCGACCCAGGCGCGAAAGATATCCAAAACGTTGCGAAGCACGATGGCGCAGGTCCAGATGATGAAGATCGTGGTAAATGTCAGGGGCGTTCCCAACCAGTCTGTAATCCAGGGGAATGAACTGCCGCCCGTTTGCGCCGTCTTATCATAGAAAGATCCGGTCACCGTCCACACGTTGTTCCAGTTACCGGTTTTGGCAACATCGCCGAAGAGTTTGATGAGTGGACCAAACGCAGCCGCCGCCACGAACGGGAGCAGGAACATGACCAGCGACAGGAATAGCGAGAGCGCCACCATCGCTTTGTGTCCACCCAGGAGCTTAAAGGCGCGTCCGAGATAAGGTCCGGCGTTCATTTTTGGCATCGTCTTCATGCGGATCTTGCCGTCGCCCGGGCCAGGCATGGGCGGTTCGCCCGCCGGCAGATCAGGAAGCGCGCCCGGAGGCAATCCCTCGGGTGGCAGTCCGCCGATCGGTTGACCGCTACGAGTCTTTGCAGGCGTCACGCCAGGCGCGTTGGTAGGGGGAGTCTCGGAACTCGACATGATGATCCTCTTTCAGCCTGTGTGGGAGTGGAAGATTAGAAAAAACGAAGTGTAGGTAACACAAAAAGCGGCAGGCGGACAAGTTTTCTTGCTTGCCCGCCCATCAGGTTGTTTGCCGCAATGACCGCGCCCGGAAGCGAACGCCGCGACTAAAACTTCTTTCGCGCGACCACACGTCCGGCCCGGTAGATCGAGCGCGTTTAGCAGTAGCAATAGTAGTAATGCCACCAGCACCCGTAAGCGTTACAAAGAAGTTCGCGACAAACGCAGATCGCGCTGTACGCCTGAACTTCACCGAGGCTTTCTGCATTCTCGACCTTTACTGCATTAGCGCCGCCGCTCTGCGGAATCTCGGCGCCCGCGGTCTTCTTGCTCTCAGGAAACATCTGCGCTGCTTGATCGCCCGTAACCGCATATTGCGAGAGCACATCGTCGGGAACATCATAGATGCTTACCTTATTGTCTTGTCCGGGCGTAGAAGTCAAAATCGCCATTTGTTCTTTCTCCTTTGAATCAAAATCCGGAGGAAATTAAACTTTCCTCGGTTTGTTAATGGGGCCTGATAACTAGCCTCGACGGTTTCATCATCCGGCTGTTGTTGCTTCCGCGTGAGCCAGTGCGCGGAAAGCCTGAGCTGAACTTTTCCTGGCTCGAATCCCCAATCTTCAATTTCTATTCGGTCGTTCTGAGACTCGCGGGATTAAAAGCCCGACAGGCTTATTCCCTGAGGTCAACTCAGAACGACTTTCGCAAAACCAAGAATTTTGAAGGCGGGGCATCCTACCAGCGGAGACGGGATGAGGCAAGCTTTTTTGCCTAAGAGAAATAATTTCTATTCTGATTCTCTCAGAAACTGCTCCAGCAATATGTCAAAACCACGGTCCTCGAGTCCGGGGCCCGCATATCGCACGACGCCTTGCCGATCAATCAGGATGCAAGTGGGTAAGCCATTTGCCCCGTACACAGCTTGTAGGTTTTCGTCCGGCGCAACTCCTACCGGAAAGCCCAGTTCGTGTTCGGTAACCATCGCGCGCATTAGTTGCAACTCCTCTTGAAGCGACTCCTCTGGTCCGCCGTACGCCATGTAGTGGCGGGTAATCGCGATGATTTCCAGTCCGCGCGAAAGGGCCTGTTCGTGCAGGTTTTTCAACTTTGGAAACATCTCCCGGCACGGTTTGCACCAGGTGGCCCAAAATTCCAGCAGCGTCACCCGGCCTCGCAAGTCCTCCAGCGCGACGGGTCCGGCATTGATCCATGTCTTAACAGAAAGAGCCGGAGCCAACTGGCCAATGAGTTTCATCTGCGTGGCCCGGTCGCGTATCTGGAGATAGCCGCTGGTGGCCATGCGTTTTTGCAGCGGCGTTCCCGTCGCCTGCATGATCTGTGAGATCTTCTCAGCGAAAGCGACTTCATCGGTGAGCAGTGCGCGCGCCTGCTGCATCTGGTTGAGCGCAGCGTAAGCGTCCGAGAGTGTTATCCCGAGGCGAATGCGTGTTTGAAACTCAATCTGGTAGGGAGTAGCCTGCGCGATTTCCATCGCTCGCTCTAACTCAGTCGCCGCCTCGCTCAGCTTTCCCTCGCGCTGCAACTCAGCAGCGCGATCCAGCTTCGCTGCGACCGCGGCCTGCGGTGGAGTCGTGATCGGGTCATTGGAAATTCTCGATTCGACATTCATTCAGGTGGCTCCATTCAAGGAGACGCAATATAAATGGTTGGCACGGATAAGGGCAAGTTGGGTTTAGCTGGCGCCGTTTCTCTTGTAAGAGCGATTGCCAACTGTATAATGCCCCGGTTGTCGCAATCATCATGTGCGATTCTGCCGGAGGTCGTGGTTCAGAGTAACTTGCGCTTACGATAAGTAACCCGGAGCGATGTCGCTCTTCCGGTCCCGGAGGGACGAAATATTTATAGAACCCGCGCCCAAAGAATTTTGAAGCTTCAGAGAAGAACACTCGGCTCTGATGAATCACATTACGCTCCTCCGGAGCTAAAAGGCGCGTTCTCGCGATCTAAGCTATAAACATTTGGCCGCTCTGCGGCCAGGCACTATTTGAAATAGAACTTTGGAGACAGACACTAATGGTGGTTGAACTTGAACGTACTTCTACACGATGACTTACTTATGTCCCGTCGCGAGCGACCTGAAGAAGAGAGAATATGAGCGAACAATTTCCTGACCCGGAGAACAAAGAATCTCGACCGGCCGGCACTACCAGGTCCTTAGCGGCACAGGTCGATGAAGTCGTCAACCGGATCGACGTTTCAAACTCACTAACTGTTCCACTCCGGCGCGCCATCGACGATCTATTGCAGTTGGCGGCGGACTCAGTAGGAACAGCGGCCGCGTCCGTGCTCGTGCGGGATGGCGATGAGGGCGGTCTTAAGTTTCTGACGGCGACCAGCGGCGTTTCAGACGAATTGCTGGCGCTGCGTCTTCCACCTGGCGCAGGAATCGCCGGCCTGGTATTTTCCACAACCCAACCGATGGCGGTCGCCGATGTTTCTAACGAAGGATCCTTCTGGTCAGAAGCAGATCGACGGACCGGATTCAAGACCATCACGTTGTTGGCCACGCCGCTGAGAGCGAATGGAGAAATGGTCGGAGTGCTGGAGTTCGTCAATCGCCCAGGCGAGCCGCCCTATCCGCCGTTCACGCCGGCCGAGATGGATCGCGGTTCGCGTTTTGCCGACGCCATCGCCCGGCTCGTTGATGCCTTCGAGATTGCTCAATTAGTCGAATCGCTTTTTGATTACTCAGTCAAAGCTTCCTTATCGTCGACCGCGCCGGCCGATCTTGATAAGGAGCTGCGCGAATGGATCGAACAGAGTCAGGCGGCCGCCGAACATCGTGACCTGATGCTGCTGTGGGTTTCTTTGCGTGAGATCATTGGTCGCGGCGGCGCGGAAAGAGAATTCTGTCGCGACCTGCTGCAGATGATCGCGCGGTTTATGAAAGGGCGGTCGGGTGAGGTAGGCAATTTCGGATTCTGATCGACTGGAATTGTGATAAGGAGATTGCCAAATGGCTTTTGAGACCGCCGCGGAATCGACGACTGTGCCCATCGACCTATGGACCGGCATTCAGCCGGAGAGTCTGTGGGCCGGACGCACCGGGCGCGGCGTTCGCGTCGCCGTCGTTGACAGCGGCATCGATACCGAACATCCGGATTTGAAAGGCAAGGTCAGGGAATCAGTCGAAGCGGTGGCTGAGGACGGCAAGATCGAATTCCGTCCCTCAACTTCCGGCGATCAAGCGGGACACGGCACAGCCTGCGCCGGGATCATTGCCAGCGTCGCGCCGGACGCGGAACTTTATAGCGTGAAGGTGCTGGGACCGAAAGCGTCTGGCTCTGGCGATATGTTTCTGGTGGGACTCGACTATGCTATCAAACAAAAATTCCAAATCATCAATCTATCTCTGGGCACAACGAAGCGCGATTTCTTTGCGCCTCTGCATGATCTTTTAGATCGCGCATATCAGTCGGGCTGCATCGTTGTGTCCGCGGCCAACAACCTTCCTTACCCCAGCTATCCTTCGATCTTTTCCTCCTCGGTTGTCTCGGTAGTAAAAAGGCCTGGTGGAGATCCGTTCAATTTCGGTT
>JAWVEM010000453.1:0-5877 GCA_033856735.1 Blastocatellia bacterium | reverse complement strand
GAGCCGGTCTCTTCATCCTTCATAATGAAGTTCTGATTGTTTATGCCGGCCAGATGAAAATGAAGCAGCCGTCCGTCAATTGTTGTTTCCCACACCAGACCGGTGTGACAGAGCGTTCAATAAGTTGCGCAGATTGGCGTGCCGCCGACCACGTCCTGAACGACATGATGATAAGCCATCAGCCGCACCGGATAAGCGACAGCCTCGTTATTGATCTTCACGGCGAGGACCATGTCGGTGTCGCGGACGAAACCGGCTTCGCCGGCTTTGACGTAGGCGCTGTGGCGCAGGGGATTGAACATCCACTCGAAATGATTTTGCCGCGCGAACCAGGCGGGAACGAAGGTCAATAGCAGGAGCATGACGAGAAGCGTCTTGCGCCACCAGCGACGAGCGTGCCCCCATTGCCAGATCACGAGGGCACATGCGGCCACAAACAAGATGACGGTCGCCAGTGGAGACCAACTGCGGAGCAGGTACGAGACAGCGAGCGCTCTTTGGGTTTGCGGGCGAAAGGGCTGGATCAGAAACACAGGAATAGTGACCCATGCGATTGAGAGCAGGAGCAAGACGGGAAGTAGAAACCAGATTGTTCGGCGCCCGGTGCGAGTCGGGGAGCCATTTTCAGTTAAGGTATTTTCCATCTCGGTTCCAGTCTCGGCGTTCGTGGACTCAAGTTGAAGATTCAAACAATACGAGTGGTAGACATAACCCGGTTCGCGTAAGCCGTTCAATCCAAAACGCTGCTGACTACTGGCTCAGCTCGGCCGTGATCCCTTTCATTAGCACCGTCACTTTAGCGCGGTGTTATTTCGTAGCCGGCACAACTGGAAACCGTTTAAACGGCAGCGACATACTTGACTCCGCGCGGGCTTCTGTCGAACTTCGATGCGGCCGCTGCAATGGCTCTGCCACTCTGATGCGGGGCAAGTCTCGGACTTGCCGAAACGTGGCCCCTTAATCTGAACGGTCTCTGACCGTGACGGGTCGAAGACCCGAATGAAAAAGAAGGTTCGCCGCCGGCAAGTCGCAGACTTGCCGCGCATCAGAGTGGCAGAGCCATTGCCGTAATGAGTCAAGCATATTAGTGCCGTTTAAACGGATTCCCCTCGAGTACTCTACCAATCACCAGGCTAAAGCCACGGTGCTAATGAGATGACCACGCGCTAATTGAAACAGACCGGCTGGCGAAATCTTCTTAAACGTTCGCCGCACTTCACACTTCTTCGTCGTTTATTTCTTCGGAAACAAAAACTCCAGCATCGCCGGAGCTCGGGAAGCCCAGGCGCGTTCGTTGTGCTCCGCGCCTTCAGCTTCAAAGTATTTAAGGTTCGCTTCCAACCGCCAGCCTTTTTTGATTAGGGCCTTCTGCATCAGCCGAGCATTGCTTACGGTCTCCTGTTGTTCGGCGGCGTTCTGGCCTTCTCTGGTGCCGATATCAAGCCAGACGCGCTCGTCAGGTTTGGCGCGCAACGCTTCGACATAATGGACGATAAATTTGTCAGCCCAAAAGACACTCGGCGAAACCACCGCAAGCCGGCCAAAGACGTTCGGATATTTTAGTCCTAAGTAGAGAGAAACCAATCCGCCCAAAGACGACCCGCCCAAGCCTGTATGTTTCGCACCCTTCAGAGTGCGATAGGTCCGGTCGATAAACGGCTTCAATTCTTCGACCAGCATGCGGCCATATAGATCAGCTTTGCCGCCAACTTTGTATTTAGGATCCGGAACCGGAGTGTATTCCTCGACGCGATCTTTGCCGGTATTGTAAATGCCGACGATGATTAGCGGTTCAATTTTTTTCGTCGCAATCAGAGCTTGGGCCGCCTCGTCCAGACGCCATTCCTGACCGGGAATATAAGAAGTCGCTCCGTCAAACAGGTTCTGTCCGTCATGAAAGTAAAGCACGGAATACCTCTGCCGGGGATTGCTGTCGTAGCCGGGCGGCAGATAAACGATCAGGTCGCGATTATTGCCCAGGATCTGAGAGTGAAAGTCTTTGTGAAGACGAACATCGCCGGTGAGTGTGTGCGTCCGCTGCGCCGGCGCAGCGAAACAAGCGAACACTATGACGAAGCACGCGCCCACTAAATATCGACGCTTGAGAATCGCTGAGGCTCCAGGATGATCAGCGCCGCTTGTTTCTGATCTCATAGATTCATGCCCAGGCCCTTTAAGTGATAGCGCGTGGTGTCGTAATAGCGCTCAACATCCAGAGCGTTGAGCGGGCCTTTTACCACCGAGAGATCCACGAGCGACAGAGTACAAGCCGGCGCAATGCCCCGAGCTGAGACCATCTTTCCAAAGTCGTCGTTGGCTACGGCCTCAGCAGCGCGGGCCCCAAAGAGCAAACCCATTATCCGATCGATCGGGCTCGGCGCGCCGCCTCGCTGAGGATGACCGAGCATCACCGCGCGGGCTTCATAGGGCGTCTCAGTCATTATATGTTTCGCCAAAACTTCGCCGATGCCACCGAGCCGGGCGTGACCAAAAGCGTCGTGACGATTGTCGATCGTTACTGCTTTGCCGTCTTCCGAGTACGCGCCTTCAGAGACAACGATGACGGAATAATCAGAACGATGGATGCGGTTTCGAGCCATATCAGGTTGTCCTAATCGATCCTGAAGCAGCTTGAAGACCTGCTCGTAACGAAAGGGATGTTCCGGAATCAGAATCAAGTGCGCCTGACCGGCAACACCCGACCAGAGCGCAAGATGGCCGGCGTGCCTGCCCATCACTTCGATGACCTGGACCCAGCGATGCGAGCCCGCGGGTGTGCGCGAGCGCTCAATCACCTCAGTTACATTCCGCAGCGCTGTGTCGAAACCGAGGGTGTAGTCAGTACCGGCAAGATCCTTATCGATGGTTTTCGGAATCCCTACGACGCGGACGCCTCTCTCGGCCAGCCGCGCAGCTACGCCCAGCGTATCTTCGCCGCCGCAAGCGACCACCGCATCCAGATTCAGTTCCGCAATATTCTTTATTACTTCATCGGATCGATCCAGGGACTTCGCTTCCAAGGAAATTTTGAAAGGATTAGTTCGCGAAGAACCCAGATTGGTGCCACCATCGCGATCCCAACGGCGCACGGTATCACGATCGAGCGGCAGAACTTCTGGCAGGGGATCGAGTAGACTTCGCCAGCCGTCGAACAGCCCGATCACGCTCAGGCCAAGTTCAGAACCGCGATAGACAAGTCCCTTAATCGCGGGATTCAGGCCGGGAGCATCGCCGCCTCCCGTCAAAACACCAACACGTTTTATTGCAGACGTCATTAACTGAATAGTCCCTTCAATCGTTTAAGTTTCAATAAAGAAGAATTTGTCTACGAGCGGAAACGGTCGCAGTCGATGCCGTACTTTTTGACTTTGTACCCCAGGATACGCTCCGTCGTGTCGAGCAGTTGCGCCGCCCGCTTGCGATTTCCGCGCGTGGTCTTCAGCGCATCCTGAATCAGATCGCTTTCGTAAGCTCCAACTGCTCGATCGAGAGAGAGCCGGGTTACGGTGCCCGACTTCTCGGCGGTTTGCAATGTCGGCGGCAGATGATGGCCGTGGATCACGCCGGTCTCGCAAACCAGCACCGCGCGCTCAATGATATTTTCCAGCTCGCGAACGTTGCCTGGCCAGTGATAGCTGGCCAGCATATCGATCGCCGTCGTTGAAATGCGCTTGATGCGCTTGGCGTGTTCGCGGGCAAACTTCTCCAGAAAATGATCGGCGAGCAAAAGCACGTCCGACTTGCGCTCTCGCAAAGGCGGCATGAAGATCGTAAACACATTGAGGCGATAGTAGAGATCCTCGCGGAATTGTCCGTCGGTGATTGCTTTGCCGAGATCCTTGTTCGTAGCGGCAACCAGGCGGACGTTAATCTTAATCGTCTCGGTGCCGCCCAACCGCTCAAATTCCCGCTCTTGCAGCACGCGCAGCAGTTTAATCTGGGTAGAGATATTCAGGTCGCCGATCTCGTCCAGAAAAAGTGTCCCGCCGTCGGCCAACTCGAAACGCCCTTTCTTGCGATTTTGCGCGCCGGTGAACGCGCCCTTTTCATAGCCAAACATCTCGGATTCGATTAGCGTTTCCGGCAAGGCCGCGCAACTGACTTTGATAAAAGGCTTGCTGGCGCGCAGCGAGTTGTAGTGAATCGCGTGCGCGATCAACTCCTTGCCGGTGCCCGACTCGCCGCGCAGCAGGACGGTCGTATTGGTTCGCGCGACCTGAGTCACCTGCTCGTAAACCTGGCGTAGCGGATTAGAACTGCCGACGATGTGGCTGAAATCGTATCGCTCACGGAGTTCCTGCTTGAGATGAATATTTTCGTCGAGCAGCCGCTGTTTGTCGGCTTCCATCAGATGGTTGACCTTGATTGCCTGGGCGATCATCGTCGCGATGATTGAGAGAAATTTAGTTGTCCGTTCGTAATTGCGATCGGCTTTGTATTTCAGATCGACGCCGAGCGCGCCGACGGGCTTGCGGTTGACGAGGATGGGCACGCAGATGAAAGTCAGTTCCTGCCGGCTGATCGCCTTTTTCCTGATACCCAGACGGTCGAGAAACATCGGTTCCTGGCTGACCTGCGGCACGACAATCGGCTTGCCTGTTTCCACCACGCGGCCCGTGATGCCTTCGCCGATTCGATATTTAATGCGGCGAACTTCGCTCTCTTCCAGGCCATGAGAGGCGGCTATGCGCAGCTCATTCGTATCTGTGTCGACTAACATCAGGACCCCACGGATCATGCTGTGATGGTGTCCCAGCGTTTCCAGAACCCCCGAAAAAGCAGCTTTTGATCCCAGGGTTCCGGCCAGCGTCCGCCCGGTCTCCAGAAAAGTTTCCAGTTTTCGCGCTTCCGCCTGTTCGGGTTTCATCGGTAATAGGGGTTAAGACTTGTGGCGTTGCTCTGTCACAAAATCCTTAACGCTCCCTTAAGAATCGAGCAAATCATCAGGAGTTAAACGATGATCGTAGGGGCCGGTTTGGCTAAAGTCAAAATAAGAGTTTTTATGAGGAGATTAATCAGGTTAATGCTGCTTGAGATTACCTCGCACCCAATGGGCGGTTCTCACTTGCCGCTAATATGATTTTCAGCGTGTTGGTGCAGGATTTCGAGAAACGCGCCGGCGGCATGCGAGAAAGTTATCCCGCGCGGATGCGTGACCCAAAGGGTGCGAACATAAGTGAGATCGTTTACCGGCACGCTGACTAAAGAGCCGCGCTGCAACTCTTCGTCAACACACATGCGCGGGACGAAGGCCAGCCCAATCTTTAGTTGGACGAAGCGTTTGATGGTTTCGATGGTCGCCAACTCGAGAGTGATATTGAGCGGCACATGGTGTTGAGCAAAAGTCTCCATAACCTTGTAGCGCGAGCCGGTCTTCACGTTATGCGCCAGGAACGTTTCATCGCCGAGTTCCTCAACTTTTACAGATGCCCGTTTCGCCAGACGGTGTTCCGGATGCATGATCAGCACCAGTTCGTCTCGCAGGACCGGAAAAGACTCGAGATCGCGATCACCCGGCTCGAAAGCCAGGAGCGCGAAGTCGACGTTGCGGTCGAGCACTTCGCGCGGCAGCCGCTCAGACGCGTGGCGAAAGATTTCAACCATCACGTTGGGATTGCGAGCGCGATAGTCGAGGATGAGGTGAGGCAGAAGATACAGCGAAGTACTTTCATTTGCGCCGATGCGGACGCGGCCGCTCTTGAGCGATTTTAGCTCGGCGACGACGTTAAAGGTTTGGTCCCGCAGCGAGAGAATGCGCTTGGCGTAGTCGTAAACCAGTTGGCCAACCGCCGTGAGCCTCGGCGTCTTTTGTGAGCGCTCAAACAATGGCGCGCCGATCTCTTCTTCCAGACGGCGGATGGCAATGCTGACTGCGGG
>JAWVEM010000452.1:0-3259 GCA_033856735.1 Blastocatellia bacterium | reverse complement strand
CTGCGAACAAACGACAGCGCAAAATAATCGACGTCCTGTTGCGCCGCCCACTTCAAATCGGCCCGATCCTTTTCGGTCATCGACGGAATCGGCAAAGTAATGCCCGGCAGATTGATGCCCTTGCGCTCGCCGAGAACTCCGCCATTGATCACGCGGCAAACGACGTCGGTTTCCGTCGTGCTCTCAACCCGCAGTTCGATCGCGCCATCGTCAAGCAGGATGCGCGCGCCCGGCCGCACATCGCGCGGCATGCCCGCGTAGTTCGTCGCGACCTGGGTGTTATCACCTTCAATGTCGCGCGTCGTGATGATGAATTGCTGGTTGTCTACCAGTTCTACCGGCTGGTGATTCCGCAGGGTGCGCGTGCGAATTTTGGGACCGGAGAGATCGATCAGCACGGCCAGCGGCCGTTTCATCTTTTCCGCACAAGCGCGGGCCATTGAGATGTCCTGCGCTTTTTCTTCATAGGTGCCGTGCGACATGTTAATGCGCACGCCGTCAGCGCCCGCGGCCAGCAATGCTTCCATCACCTTCGAGTCGCGAGAAGCCGGACCAATGGTGGCTAATATTTTTGCTCTTCTCAAAATAATCTCAAAAAAGTAAAGGCACTACGGCCGGGACTCGGCGAGCGTAGGCTTCAAAGTCCTCGCCAAATGTTTCGCGCAAAAGCTTTTCTTCGCTGTGCACACGCACCGCCGTGCCGACGGCGAATACGATGATAGCTATCACCAAACCAATCCAGTGACTGATGGCCAGGCCGGTCGCCAGCAACATCCCGAACATTCCGGTATAGATCGGATTCCGCACGATATTATACGGGCCTGATGTGATCAAATTATGTCCTTCCAGAACCCGCGCGGCCAAGCTCCACTGTTCGCCCAGGGTGCGTACCGCGGCTGAGACGAACCAAACCGATCCAAAGGCCAAGACTGTGGTTACAGCAGCCGAACCGATCTCAAAGAATTTGCCCAGGGGCGCGATCGGCGTAAAAAATTCGCGATGAACGGACCAGACCACAGCATAACTAACTCCCTGGAGGGCAATGCCGGCGATTGATGTAGGCTCTCGCTTTCTGTCTGGTGGAGTCGGTGGTTTGTTCCGCGTCAGGAACTTAAGGAAAACCGCGGCAAACGCGATCCATGAAACCGTTACCACGGCGAAGGCGAGAGTGGGCCAGAACTCGAAACGAAGAATCATGACGAATTCAGTTTGATTCCAGCACCGCATTCTCACCTAAGTTAAATCGCTCTTCGAGTTTTCTCCGGCGCTTGCCCATGATCATTCCATGCAGAGGCGAAACCACCGCGTTGAGCATATAGGCCATACCGGCCGGAAAAGAATAGCGGGCCCCGCCCAGCGCGGCGATCGCGACTGAAAGCGAGCCGATACCGACGTTAATGAAGCTTTCCTGGATATCTTTGCGGGTATCGAATACTTCCAATTCGTTGAGTCCCAGTTCGATCCGCTTTCGATAGGCGTGCCAGTAGAGCAGCACGAAGACGCTGAAAATTGCGATATAGCCGGCGCCAAAAATAATCATTAAGGTCGAGACCTGTTCGGCGCTATCGACCATCAGCCTCTCTGCGCCTCCTGGCAAACGTATGTGGCCCTGGCCTCCCGTAAACAGGCTAACCAGCAAGGTAAAAAGAAACTTCAAAGGGTAAACATAAAACAGGACCACAAACAGAAGAACCGCGTTCAGGCAGATGGTCATGACATCCTGCATGCCGTAACGCCGGAAAAACTTGTATTGGTTGAACCAGACGATGAAGAGCAGCGTGAAGCTGATCGCGAACGCGCCAAAGCCGCGCATGGTCTCCATCAATTCTCCGAACGTCTTGGGCACCTCGAGTGAAACCACCAGCAGGGTGACCGCGAACGCGAACACCGCGTCGCTCAAACCCTCGATACGCGAGATCTCATGGCTGCGCCAGCGAAACTTCTTGTTATCGCCAATACTCTTGTCGATCAGTTTTTCACGAATCATCTTTGCTATTGAGGGCCGGACGTGAGCGATGCCTTGATGATCTGCTCGAGTTCGGCTCCTGAGCTTTCACTATAACCCACGAACCGCTTGACCATGTTCCCTTTGCGATCAAAAACAAACGCCTGCGGAATATTTTGATTGTCGCCCAAATAAGCGTCGGCGAATTCATCGTCGGGAAACGCGAGGGGATAGGAGATGCCAAACTGTTTGGCATAGGCGGGAACTTGTTCGCGATCGTCCTCGCCGCCGACGTTCAGCCCAATGACTTGCAAACCCTGTTCGGCGTATTGCCGCTGCAATTGGACGAGATGCGGCGTCTCAGCCCGGCAGGGTTCACACCAGGTGGCGTAGAAATCCAGCACCACCACCTTGCCTTTATAATCGGACAACTGTGCGCGCTGATGGTTATCGAGCGTCCAGCCGGTCGGGCCGGCAGGAGTGGCCAGCCGCTTTGTGCAGGCTCCCAGACCCATCGCCGATCCCACCAGCAACAAAGTCAGCGCCGCATAAGTCTTAATTCCTCGGTTCACAATGGGCGATTCAGGATGCGGTATCGAGATCGGTGTTCGCCTCGTCGGCTTCCGGTCTTTCGGTGATGTCGTCGGGATTAATTTTCTTGCCGGGCACGCGATACTCTTCATTGGCCCAACGGCCAAAGTCGATCAACTTGCATCGCTCTGAACAGAAAGGACGCCACTGATTGTCCTGCCATTCAACCTTCTTTCCGCACGTCGGACATTTCACCATAGGGCAAAAGTAAGAAGGAAGAGGCCAAAAGTAAAGCCGGAACGAAGAAGCGCGAAGCGGTTCCGACCTACAGCCCAACGTTGCCGCATCGGCTACGTTGGGTCACCGAGCATTCTCGTTCTCCACAACCCTGACAGGGTTGCGACGACTGCTCACGATTACCCAGGGTAGGCGAAGCGGCAACCCTGGGCTCTATGGCTCAATGGCGTTGCGATTGACCAGCATTCGGCGCGATTATGGCTGAACTAACGTCGACTCCCTGGCGTAGAATAGACTGGCGCAGTTCGGTATTGCCGCCCCTTAAACTGAAACCGCAAGTTAACAACTTGCGCTACATATCATGACTGACTACAAAGAGAAATTTGACGACTTGCATCGGGCCGCGCGGCGCAAAGCCCGCGAGCTGGACGAGAAACTCAACGTGACCGGCATGGTCGAAGACACTGCGCGCGTGGCCGGCGATGCGGCGCGGCGCGGCGCGCACACGATTGCTAACGGCGCGGAACAACTGCGCGCGGAAGCTGG
>JAWVEM010000451.1:0-8062 GCA_033856735.1 Blastocatellia bacterium | reverse complement strand
CGGTAAAGTTCGCCAGGTTGCGAAAAAACTCGCGCACCTTAATCACCGGCGCCTGGATTTCAAATTGAGTTTTGAAGGAAGATTTAACGCGAAACATTTTAGAAATTAGGAATAACTATCAGCGGCTCAAGCCAATTCGAATTAGATAAGCGGTTGCCATAACCCTCCCGCTTTACCTTTGCAAGGAAAACGTTCTTACGCATCCTGCGTTACTCCCGGGCCTTCTTCGTGCCAACATCTCGGACACCAACGATGTGTGCGCTGCCGCACCTCCAGAAAATATTCGGCGGAACCCGGCAGCCGGCGCACCACTTCGCGCTCTTCGTCGCTCAGTTCGTTCCAGGCACGCAAACGTCCGATGCCACAGCGCGGGCATTGATTGTTAGTCTCCATCTCAGTTCCTGTCGATGCTCATAATGCGCTCGTAGGCGCTGCGAATGCCCATCGTGGCCGCGGACAGCTCCCGAGTTAGCTCTGCCGCGTCGTCATACCCTAAGCGGCTGGCAATGTCCCGAAACGCCGGATGCTCGGGCAAAGGGAGCCGCGCCGACCGGCCCACGATCAATCTCAGTTGATGATCTATTGAACGCAGCAGAGTGTACCCTTTATCCAGATCCACAAAGTCCGGCTCATCCAAAGAACCTGCTGCGCGCAGCCGCCGCAGCGTCGCTCGCGTCGTCCTGTCTTCTTCATCATCATGCACACCGTCGCGCAACTGCAAGTAACGCACAGCAAAGTAAACGTCGAGCATGCCGCCGGCGCCGTGCTTGATGTCGCGTCCGGCATCGCGCCGCGACGACTTTTCCTTTTCCAAACGATCGCGGACGCGTCGCGTCTCGGCACGTAGCTGATTATCATCGGTCTGCTGCGCCAACTCATGAATTAGTCTGCGCGCGCTGGTTTCTACGACGCGGCCAAATTCCAGATCTCCGGCCACCGCGCGCAGCTTTACGTAAGCCAGCCATTCCCACAACCCAGCTCGCTTTTGCACATAGGTGAGGAAACCTTCCGAGCCTGTAACCAGCGGTCCTTTTTGTCCGTCGGGACGCAATCGCAAATCGACGCGATAGAGATAGCCTTCGCGCGTGATGCTGGACAGCGTCGTGATTACCAACTCGGCAAGCCGCGCGTAGGCCTCGTCGTGGGTCAGACCCGCTACGGGCGCAGGCGCCGCTGAGTCGTAAACGATCACGACATCCAGATCGGATCCATAGTCCATGCCACCGCTTCCTAAACGGCCCAGGCCGAGCACGGCCATGCGCGGTTCGTTCGCCAGCTCTATAAAGCGTCGCGCAAATTCGCGCCGCGCGATCTCCACCGCCACATCAATCGCCGCCACCGCCAGTTCAGTCAGAGAGCGATTCACGTTAGGCAGCTGCAAGCCAGCCAGCGCATCGCCCGCTCCAATCTCGACCAACAAAGCCGACCACACCCGACGCACAGCGTCGAGTTCGGCGCGGAAGGTTGGCTGCTGAGCAACGCCGGCGCGAAGTTCGCTCAGGTAGTCGCGCGGCCGGGCCATCACTGGATCTGCACTCAAGGCATGAATCAGCGAAGTCCTACTCGCAAGCATCTCGCCGAAAAATTCGGACGCGCCACCCAGTCGTACGAGAGACGTAATCTCAGCTTCAGTAACAGTGGCGGCTTCGGTTTCCTTGTCGAGCGAACTGGCCACGCGGCTCGCGAATGAAAGAGCCCGGTGAGAATTGAGCGACCCTTCCGCTGCCTTTTTCAACTCGCTGGTGAGCTTGTCGATTTCGAGTTTTGGACTGCCCGGCTTGCCCGGCGCCAAGTGTTTCAGAAATAAAGTTCCCGCCAGGCGCGCGGCCACTTCATCAGCATCCGCCAGCGCATCGGCAGCGGTCGCCGCTTGCCGCACCGGCGGTCGAACCACCTCGGAGTTGTCATTTGCCTGAGCAAAAACGCGATCAAACGCCCTTCGGACATTCGTTGCGTGTAGGGCTAACGCGCTGTCAAAGTCGGCGAGCCCATCGTCGCCGGAAAGATTCATGCGCCGGGCGACCAGTTCCCGGCGAACGGGATCGATTGGCACCGAATGTGTTTGCAGACCGTGCTCCATTTGCAGGCGGTGCTCGAGTGCCCGCAAAAAGTGATAAGCGTCGGACAGTTGCGAGAGCTCTGCCTCGCTAATCAAACCCCGTTCACCCAGACGCCCGAGGCTAATCAAAGTGTGCGGCGCGCGCAGCCAGGGATCAGCGCCTCCTAATGCTACTTGCAGCGCCTGCGCGATGAACTCGATTTCGCGAATGCCGCCGCGACCGAGCTTGACGTTGAAACCCTTCTCTTCCCGCTCGCGCTGGCGATCGATCTTTTGTTTGGCCAGGCGCACGTTATTGAGAGCGTGGGTGACGCTGGTATCGGATCGGAAAACGCGGCCGACTAAGCGCTGGGAAAATTGCGAGTAGAGAGTTTGCGATCCAGCCGCAGCCCGCGCGCGAATCAGTGCTTGCAGTTCCCAATCCTGGGCGCTCTCGTCATAGTAGCGAGTGGCCTCATCAAGCGCGCAGGCCAGAGCTCCATCACGCCCGTGTGGACGCAAGCGTACGTCAATGCGATACGCGGCGCCTTCGCCGGTCGGCTCGCCAACTAACCGCAACAGCGATTCGGCTAACTTAACAAAGTATTCCCGGTTGGTGATCTGTCCGCGCGAGCCGCCGGGGGCCGTGAGTCCCTCGTCAGAGAAAATGAATACCAGATCGAGGTCCGACGCGTAATTCAATTCGCGCGAGCCGAGCTTGCCCAGGGCCACGACGCAGAACTCTGCGCCGGCTATGCGGCCGCGGGTGTCGTTGACTTGCGGTGAACCGTAACGATTGTCCAGCAGCTGCCTTGACAACGTCAGCGCATAATCCAGAATTGCGTCCGCCAGATTCGATAGCTCGTCGGTTGTTTCGACAATGGTGCGGACGCGGCGGAGGTCATGCAGATAGGTTCGCAACAGCTCGCGGCGCCGAAAACGCGCCAGCAGAACGTGAGCGTCCAGTTGCGAATTGGTCAGCGCAAAACGCGCCAGCGATTCGCCCATTTCTTCGCGAGTGCGCACGCGGGTGCTGGCGCGTTCGCGTTGCAGCCAACTAACGTAATCAGGATTTTGTTCCAGCGTAGTCGCAAGCAGCGGGCTCCAGGCAGCAATCGCCAGCACGTCCGAGAGCAAGCCCAGCTCACGTTGGAACAGACGTCGAATGGATTCTCGACCGTCAACCAGTCGACTGAAGAGAAGCTGCGCCGCGTGAGATTCAGGTAGTTGGCGGAGCAACTGGTCGAGCATTTCATTGGTGGCTGCCACGCGAACATATTACGCGGCGGGTGGGGAACGATGCGAGGTGCGAGGTCAGAACCGCCTGCGGTAGCGGGCGGGCCTCACTTCTCAATGGGCTGCGCCCGCCCGCTACTGCAGGCGGTTCTGACAGGAGTGTTTCGCCTTCACCTAAACGTCGTAGTACATCGAGAACTCCAGCGGATGCGGCCGCAGACGCAGCGGTTGGATCTCGCGTTCACGCTTGTATTCAATCCAGCGCTCAATCAATTGCGGCGTGAATACGTCGCCCTTCAGCAGGAACTCGTGGTCGTCTTCCAGCGCCTTGAGCGATTCGTCCAGCGAGCCGGGCAGGCTCGGTACGTCTTTCAGCTCTTCCGGTGACAAGTCGTAGATGTCTTTATCAAGCGGCGCCCCCGGATCGATGCGATTTTGAATCCCGTCGATGCCAGCCATGAGCATCGCGGAAAACGCCAGGTAGGGATTGCAGGACGGATCAGGCGGACGAAACTCGAGCCGCTTTAGTTTGGGGTTCGTGGAAAACATCGGTATGCGAATCGCCGCTGAACGATTGCGCGCTGAATACGCCAGGTTAACCGGCGCTTCAAACCCGGGGACCAGCCGCTTGTAGCTGTTGGTCGTAGGCGCGGCAAAGGCGACAATCGCCGGAGCGTGCTTCAGCAGTCCACCGATGTAGTGCAGCGCGGTCTCCGACAACCCGGCATAACCATCGCCGGCGAACAGCGGTTTGCCGTCCTTCCAAAGAGACTGATGGCAGTGCATGCCAGAGCCGTTGTCACCAAACAGGGGCTTCGGCATAAAGGTCGCAGTCTTGCCATGGCTGCGCGCCGTGTTCTTCACTACATACTTGAATATCTGCAGGTTGTCGGCCGTGCCCAGCATCGTCGAGTAGCGAAAATCAATCTCGCACTGACCGGCCGTTGCCACTTCATGATGATGACATTCTACGTTGATGCCGCACTCACCCAGAGTCAGAGAAATTTCCGAACGCAGATCGGAGAGAGTATCTGTCGGCGCTACTGGCACGTAGCCTTCCTTCGGCCGGATCCGATGACCGAGGTTTGGGCCCTGCGCTTCGCTCGCGTCGCGGCCGCTGTTCCAGTGCGCTTCATCGGAATCGATCGAATAGCCCGCGCTGTACTGCTCGTTGTAGAATTGCGCGCTGTCGAACACAAAGAATTCAGCCTCCGGCCCAAAGTTCGCTATGTCGGCGATTCCCGAACTCTTGAGATAACTCTCAGCGCGCACGGTCACAATGCGCGGGTCAAAAGCATAACCCTGACGAGAGAGCGGATCGACAGCGTTGGCGACCAGACAAAGAGTCGGCTCGCTTGAGAAAGGATCCATCCAGAACTTGTACGCGTCGGGCACCAGCAACATGTCTGATTCGTGAATTGCGGCCCAGCCGCGAATTGACGAAGCGTCAAAACCAAAGCCGTCCTCAAACGACTCTTCACCGAGT
Organism: Blastocatellia bacterium; assembly: GCA_033856735.1. GTDB lineage: Bacteria > Acidobacteriota > Blastocatellia > Pyrinomonadales > Pyrinomonadaceae > UBA11740. The sequence continues at coordinate 3,302 of JAWVEM010000451.1, read as the reverse complement.
TCGCCGATCGGAAAGGTCAAGTGCTGCCACGAACCTGGAAGATCCGTGAAGCGGACAGAAACAAACTTAGCGCCTTGATCGGAGGCGTACTTCAACACAGTTTTAGCGTTCATTTAGTCTCCTGTAGGGAAAAAAGGGAGTGATGTAGTTGACCTTCGCCCCTTGCGGTGTTTGGCGCGAAGCCTTGTGGTGGAACTGACAGTCTGCAGACCGCGTAAACGACATGTAACGACGCGCAATAAAAACAGGCATTATAGATGGGAAACTTGGGATGTCAAGATAATTGAGGTCAAAAGTCAGAGTGACTCGCGGTTCTTAGTTCGGTCAGGTCGAGTTTCCTCTCTCAACGAAGCGTCGAATCTGTCGTTCGTTCCCACCTCCGCACCTTCCAGTGTTCGACGATTAGAAAGGCCTGACTTGCAGTTTTCCTGAGGCACAACGGCAAAAACCGCAAGCTGAACAGCCACGCCGCGGCCGGTCGCGACACGTCTCACAGAAACTAAATGTTGTTAAGAAACGGCCCTGGAAGCGGACATTCGGCACAAAAAAGTGATAGACCGTCCCCAGGTTTTCTGTTACATTCGGGCGTTAAGGTTCCACCCCAAAAATCCGCTATCCGGCCCGGATCGCAGCCACGTCAAGGGTTGCCGTGGCGGAACGCTTGCTGAAGGGCATCCAGGAGACCGCTAGTTGACCACCGCGATCGAACAGACTGTCGAAACCTACGGGATCGAGAACTGGGGAGCTGGCTATTTCGATGTAAATCGGAAGGGCAATCTAATCGTTCGCCCATCCGAGGGCGACCCGCGCTCAGCCGACCTGAAAGAAATTATCGAAGACCTGGCGGGCCGCGGCATTACTACTCCAATCTTGCTCCGCTTTCCGCAACTGGTGGCTGCTCAGGTCCGAAAACTTCAGCGCGCTTTCAGCAAATCAATTCGCGAATACGAATATCAGGGCGCGCACATGTGCGTCTATCCCATGAAGGTCAACCAGCAACGCGCGGTGGTTGAAGAATATTTGCGCGAAGGGTCGCGTTACGATTTTGGTCTTGAAGCCGGATCGAAAGCGGAGCTGTACGCGGCTCTGGCGCTCGAACAAACGCCTGACAGCTTGCTGGTGCTCAACGGCTTCAAAGACGAAGAGTTCATCCAGATGGCTTTTGCCGGAGCGAAAGCAGGCAAGCGCGTCGTCATCGTCGTGGAAAAACTTAGTGAGCTGGATCACATTCTGCGCATCGCCGATCAGACTGAAGGCGCCATGCCGATCATTGGAATGCGCGTCAAGCTCTATTCAAAAGGTTCGGGACGTTGGGAAAAGTCGGGTGGCGAAGCCGCCAAGTTTGGGCTGACGACGACCGAGCTTTTGGAAGTGATCAATCGTTTGAAAGAAGCAGATCGCATTGACATGTTGCGCCTGCTGCATTTTCACATCGGCTCGCAACTAACTGACATCAAGCGCATCAAGAACGCGATGAAGGAAGCCGCGCGCGTTTATGCGAAGGTGCACCAGATGAAAGTGCCGATTGAGTTGCTGGACGTCGGCGGTGGTATGGCGGTCGACTATGACGGTTCGAAGACGGCGTTCGACTCTTCGGCAAATTACAATTCGCAGGAATTTGCCAACGACGTCATCTACACCATCAAGCAGGTCTGTGACGATGAAAACGTTCCTCATCCCACGATCATTCAGGAGTCGGGCCGCTTTCTGTCGGCCTATCACGCGATTCTGGTGACCAATATCCTCGAGGAAATCGAGACGGTTGTCGAAGATATCACGCCCATTGAAATTGACGAGGACGACCCGCAGGTCGTGATTGAACTCGGCGACTTGCGCGAGTCGATCACCATCAAGAATTATCGCGAGTACTATCACGACGCCCTCGAGCATCGTGAAGAACTATTCACGCTTTTCAATCTGGGGCTAATCTCGCTGGAAGATCGCGGCAAGGGCGAGGTGCTTTTTTGGGACGTGTGCGAGAGCGCCAATCGTTACGCGCAGCAGGCTAAGTACATTCCGGAAGAATTCGGCGAGCTCAGGCGTCTGCTATGCGCGAAGTACCTGGCGAACTTTTCGGTGTTTAAGTCTCTGCCGGATCACTGGGCCCTCGATCAGTTGTTCCCGATTGTGCCAATTCAGAAGTTGAATAAGCCGCCGACGGAATTCGCGACGCTTTGCGATATCACCTGCGATTCCGACGGCGTCGTCGACAAGTTCGTCGATCTGCACGACGTTAAGCAGGTGCTCGAACTGCACAAGCTCGATCCGGATGAATCTTACTATGTGGCGTTCATGCTGGTCGGCGCTTATCAGGAAGTGATGGGCAACAACCACAATCTTTTCGGCACGCCCAACGAGGCCCAGGTTCACATCGACGATGAAGGCTACCTCATCAAAAAGGTGATCCGCGGCACCACCGTCGGCGAAGCCGCTGGGCGCGCGCGTTACGAGCGCGGTTTGCTCCACGACGGATTTCGCCGTCAGGTAACCCAAAGAATCAAGGACGACGAATTGAGCGAGGCCGAAGGCGCGGAGTTGGTAAATTTCTACGAGTCGCGTTTCGATGCCTACACCTACATTACACTTAACGGTAACCGAACAAAGGGTCGGCGGCGTCATGATTATTAAAGAATTGTTCGACAAACCTCGGTTTGTCGTTGATGAATTTTGCAGCCGACTATCGGAGGTTTAGCAGCCGGTTACCGCCCGCTCATCGGGCAATAGCCCGACGCTAAACAGATGACGAAGGCAAATGAAAAGTAAGTTCGACAAGACAACTTTTGTCGGGCATTTGAAAGAGGTTAAGAAAATCCAATGGTGACACAGCGCAAACCAAAACCGAGTAAATACCTGACTATTCCAACCCGTCCGGTGCAAGTCGATCGGGATCGTTCGGTGGCCGGCCTGCTGGAAAAGATGGAAGGCACGGGCTTCGGCGGCCGGCAGTTGGCAGAGTCCCACCGCATCTGGCTGGACATGCTGGGTGACAACACCACGATTATGATGGCGGCGTCGGGCGCTCTGATCCCGGCCGGCATGCGGCGCCTGCTGGCCTATGTAGTCAAGAACCGTTTCGTCGATGTGTTGGTCCTTTCCGGCTCGGTAATTTTCCACGATCTGCACGAAACGCTCGGGCGCCATCATTTTCAGGCGCACCCGAACATGACCGATGCCGAGCTCGAGTCGGCGCAGATCAATCGCATGTGGGACCTGCTGGCCAGTGAAGAGGAGTATCACGAAGCTGAAGAGTGGGTCGGAGGATTTGCGAGCCAGTTGGATCAGACGCGGCCTTACTCGAGCCG
>JAWVEM010000450.1:0-8266 GCA_033856735.1 Blastocatellia bacterium | reverse complement strand
CAGCATCAGAGCAGAGCTAAGATTGTCTGCTTCATTGAGGGTCTTCTGAATACCGACCCCGTAATAACCAACGGCGCAATCAGGTTTGAAGCGAACGGAGAGGAGCCAGGCAAGATTGCCGCCGAGGCAAAACCCTACCGCGCCAACCCTGCCGTTGCAGGACGGGTGCTTCTGCAGGAATTCAACCGCGGCCGCTGAATCCTCGACCGCCGCGTGCTCATCCAAACCCTGATACAGCTCAAACGCTCTCTGCCATCCTGCTTCCGTCTGATCAGTAAGTTCAACGCCGCGCTCCTGTCGCCAAAACAGATCGGGACAGATCGCGACGAACCCATGCACCGCGTACCAGTCGCAAACGTTCCGCAGGAATTCATTGACGCCAAAGATTTCCTGCAAGACGACAATGCCCGGTCCGTAACCACCGGCGGGCAAGGCCATGTAGGCGTCAAACTCTCCGCCATCGAACGATTTCACAGTTACCATTTCGGATCAATCCTCGCAGCGTTCGAGATGATAAGGCGGCGTTTAGAGTACCAACTTTGGTTGGGTTTTTGCCACGCGTAGAAAGCCCGACTAGAGTCGGTACTCTAAACGCTGGTTATCGAAGCTCTCGGTTTTTCCTTAGCCAGTCACGGCCCGCAGGGCACAACTCGAGAAAGTTACAGATGCGACAGTGAGTCGCCGGCAGAGGCGGGAAGAGCTCCGCGTCGAGCGTGCCATCCAGAGTGGCAATCGAAAGCATGGCGTCGTCAATCGCGCGCGCGCAGGTTTCCTGATCCAATAAATCGGGTAGCAGACGGATCTCGACGTTGGGATCGATAAAGTGCAGCGTGGCCCGCAGGCTATTAACCCTGGCCTCCGCAGGAAGCAATTCCCGCAACGCCAACGCATATGACTGCATTTGCAGTTGATAATCACGCGCGACCTTCCCGGCTTGCTCGGCAATCGAAGACTCAGGCTCTGAAGACGGGAGGTCCGCGGTCGTGGTCACACTCGCGGACGATTCTTCGACCACGGTATCGAAGTTAAAGAGGGCCTGCGCGGGCTGCGACGTTATTTCAGTTCGGCGTGACGCGACTAGCTTGGAAGCCGGCAAAAGTGTGGCGGCCGCAGCGGCGGTTTGCGGCGGTTTCGCGGTCGGTTGCGAAGAAGTGCGAAACCGGTTGGTCTTGAAATCAATTATCTCAACATCAAAGCCTTCGCCATTAACGCTGGGAGTGATCATGAGTTTGTCGATCGTGCCGGTGAGAATTCCCAAAGGGCGGCGCAGCCGGAACCGCAACTCGCTCCAAAGTCCGGGCTCCTTGTGCGGGTGGCGAATCGCCGTCTGCGAAACCTCGGCATTGACACGGCTCGCGTGCGCCAGACGTTGAAAAACTTCACTCTTCAGATAGTTTTGCGCCAAAGGCATCAGGTCGCGCACAGCCTCGGCCGGATCAATTTCGAAAGCGCGCCCGGCGAGTTCTGACTGCCGCTGCGCCACGACGTCCTTGAAGCTTGCGCGCAGGCGCTTCTCGGCATCATCGCCCTCACGAAAGGTTTCGCAGAAGCGGTGAATCACCGCGCCTTTCAGCGTAGCTGTGAGATTCGCGGGGGGCTCGGGCGCTTCGGCGTCGTTCCACACGGCGCGCTCTTCCTTGCCCGGCGCCTTCAACATGCGATCGAAATAATATTGCCGAGCGCAGCGCTGGAAATTGATCAGTTGCGTCACGCTGAAACGGCGCAGCACATGTCCCGGTTCAGGCGGAACCTCTCCCAACAAAGGAAATAATGCCGCGAAGGGTTGCGAAAGGTCGATCGTCGGGGCTTCCTCAGCCACGATCGGAGCAGTCGAACTCGACGACCAGAGACCTTGACGCTCACGATCGACGGTCACATGAATCTGCACGCTGCCTTCAAAATTCGACACACCGCTCTGCGCATGTTCGTCCAACTCGAGGGCCTGCCAGATCCACGCCAGCCACTGCTCGCGATCTGTCTTAGTCAAATTTTTCAGATCTTTCTGCTCGACGGCGCCGGAGAAGATTAGCCGATCCATCGCCCTGGTCGCGGCGACATAAAGCAGGCGCATACTTTCGAACTCTTCGCGCCAGCGATTACGCTGACGCAACTCATTGAAGAGCGCTCCGCGCACCGTCTGACCGCGTCCATCGGGTATGCGGACCGTCATGCCCTTGTGACGATCAAGAATGAATGATGCTTCGCGCCGGATTGGTTCGCGGTGCAGGTCTGGAATGATCACGACGGGAAACTCGAGGCCCTTGGCCTGATGAATCGTCATCAAACGCACGACGTTGGCAGACTCATCCATCTGGCCTTCGCCCTCGCGGCCACCGATGGCTTCAAACTCTTCCACGAAGCGCACAAAGTCGCGAATCAGGTGACCGGATTTTTCAAACTGCTCAGCCAGGCGGAAAAGTTTCTCGACATTGGCGACTCGTTGCGCGCCATCGAAGTTTGCCGCGATGACCGTCATGAATTCCGAAGTAGAAACGGCGTGGCGCAAGAGTTCAGCAATGCCGTAACGATTCCGCCGCGCGATAAGTACTTCCAAAAGAGGTGCGACGCGATCAAGCGCAACCTGATCGTCTTCGTCGATGAACTGAATTTCACGACGGTGTCGTAACGCACGCAGCAGATTGCGCCGGTGCAGACGCTCCGGACTGGCGTGCTCTCCTACCCACGGCGCGCAACGCAACGCCAGCAGCGCGTTGTCAGAGATTCCGCCCAGCGGCGAACGCAGCACAGCGGCCAGCGCTAATTCGTCGGTCGTGTTATCAAGAAAGCGCAGCAATTGAATCAAGTCGGTGATCTCTTCGCGCTGATAGAAGCCTTTGCCCTGGACGGTTAGGTAGGGAATGCCGGAACGTCGCAGCGCGCTTTCGTAAGTCCACACGCCGGTGAAGGCCCGCAGCAGGATGGCGATGTCGCCGTACTTGAAGTGGCCCAGACTTAAGTCTGGGGAAGTTTGGTCCCACTGACTTAAGTCTGTGCCACTAACGAGCGATCTAATGCGCGCGGCGATCTGCTCAGCGTCACGTTCCTGCGCGCCGAGCGGGTCGCGGTCTTCCGCGGCCTCTACAGACTCGCTTTCCGATTCGTTTGCGGCGCTGCTGCTTTCAGGAAGGGCGCTGACCAACAATTCGACCAGAGGCGACTCGTGTTCGGCGGGACGCTCGGCAATGCCTGGCTCATGAGTGACATAGCCAAGTTGCCCCAAGGCGGCCTGTGGCACTTCGCTGCGCGCCTGGAAGATTTTAGCGAATAAGAAATTGAAGCAATCAATCAACGGCGCCTGGCTGCGAAAATTCAAGTGCAACGGTTGCTGCGTCCCCCCGGCCTGTTCAATGGCCGCGGTCATCTCGCTGAAAACATCGACATCCGCACCGCGAAAACCGTAAATGGATTGTTTACGATCTCCCACAATGAACAGATTAGCGCTGCGTATCAGTGCCAGCCTGGTCATCAAATCGCGCTGCAAACTATTGGTGTCCTGAAATTCGTCGACGAGGAAAAAGCGATAACGCTCAGTGGCGCGGCTGATTACCTCCGGCCGATCCAAAAGCTTCAGAGCACGCAGTTGCAAGTCGTCGAAATCGAGTACTGAGAGACGTTGCTTTTCATTGTCCAGACGGCGATCGATCTCGCGCAGCAGTTTGAGCAGTGCCAGAGAATAATCTTTCGCGAGCAGATCAAAACCGGTGGTTGGGACGCGGCCACGCAGGCATTCACTGATGGACGAATCAATTCCCCAAAGTGTTTCGTCAAGGCGCTCGACGGCCGGATGACTGCCTTTGTTTAATCTCGTCTCGCGGAAATCTTCGATGGCCTGACAATAGGCAGCAATATTTTTCTCGGTCGGCGGCTGCGCTAGTATTGTGCGCAGAACCGGCCATTCGCGCGCGGCGTTGTTTCGTTTTTCTTCGGCGACTTTGGAAAGCTTGCGAGCGGACAGCAGAGCCGTCATCTGCGTGTCCAGTTCCTTCAGCGCCGAGGTGTAGTCTGCTTGAGAAGCGTGGTTCGCGGCGGTCAGTTTCTCAATGACCTCGAGTGACAGCCCTTCACCACGATACTTGCGGTGCAGTTCCACCAGGGCATTGGCCAAAGCAGCGCGACCGGCGCCCTGCGCCAACTGAACTATTTTTTCATCATGATGGATGGCGTCGGTCAGCGCTTCCTCGACGACCGATTCGAGCAGCATCGCAGCCTGATGCTCGTCCAGCAGCATGAATTGCGGATCGATATTGGCCTCCACGGGAAACTCGTGCAGCAGGCGCGAACAGAACCCGTGGATCGTCGTGATGACGGCGCCTTCGAGGGCCCGCTTGTGACGCAGCCACGTCTGACGTTCATGGCCGGAAGTCGCGCGTAACAACGCGTCAATCTTTTCGCGGATCCGCTGGCGCATTTCGTTGGCCGCGCGGTTGGTGAAGGTGATGGCTACGACGTTGTCGACGGAGACTTTCTTGATGCGCAGAATCTCGAGATAGCGCTCGACCAGCACGAAGGTTTTGCCCGAGCCCGGGCCGGCAGTAACAGAGAGATGACAGTCGAGCGTGTGCGCGGCCGCAGCCTGTTCAGGCTTCAGCTCGCGAGGTTTGGAATTTGACGACTTAGTCTTCATCCCAGTTGATTCGAGGATCGGACTCGAGCCCGCTTCAGCGGGCTTCCCCGCAGGGTTCTTAGGCCAGCGCATTTAGAGCTGGTTCGCGAACGCCGATTAGATTAGCGCGCTTTAGCGCGCTTACGAAATCAAGCGCGGGCCGAAAATGGAAAAGCCCGCTTGAAGCGGGCTAGTCATTTCTGTCGTAGTACGAACCCAGCCGTAAACCGGCTCTGCTAGTAACCCTCCCCGCGGAAGCCGCGTGAACGCTGCTGGCCTAAAATCCACCCGGCCCGTTCTGGGCCTGTTCCGCGGGAGCTTTGGGATCGAATGGGATACTGATGAACTTCTTTGCCACCGCCTGCGCGTTATCATAGTCGCTGCCGGACGCTATGGCTCGGTTGTATTCAAAGACCGCTTTGTTCCGGTCGCCTTTCGCATCGTACGCGTTGCCTCGTTTGATGTGAGCCCAGGTTTCGATCCATGCAGCCTTGCTGCTGACTCCGTCGATCGCCGCCTGGAAATTGTCGAGCGCCAGTTGCCAGTTTTTCTGTTCGAAGAAAACCAGGCCCAGATTGTAGTAGATCCAGGCGTTGTTGCGATCGAGCTTGAGCGCCGACTCCAGTTGCTGCTGCGCCTCAGCGTACTGACCTTCCTTAAACAGCTCGATGCCGCGACGCGCCACGATCGAAATCTTTAGTTCGTCGGAAATGCGCAAGATCTTGTCATTAGGATCGACCTCGGCGTTAATCGGCTGGCCATTTGATTCGAAATCAAAATCTTCGCTGCGGCCGTCCAGATACAGTATTTTTGTTTGCGAGTCGCCTTCTGAATGCAGGGTCAACTCGACGGGCAGGTGCAGGTTCTCGAAGTTTTGCCGCACCGTTCCGCGGGTGCGAAACTTTCCTGCCCGCGTGCGAATGATTTGGTAATCAACGCTGAACTCAGGCACGCCCGTCCCTTCGACCCACTGCGCGAAGAAGTAGCGCATGTTCTTACCGGCCACCTGCGAGGTCAGTCGCTCGAAATCATCGATCGAGGCGCTCTTGTTCCGGTACTGTTCGACAAACTTTTGCATCAACCGGTGAAACTGATCCTTGCCCATCGTTTCGCGCAACATACGAAAGACCATCGCGCCCTTGTAGAACACAATCGACTGATAAGCCGCGGATTGATCGTCCAGCGCGGACGGCGCTCGCACGATCGACGAAGTCTGTTCAAAGGTCAGCGCGCGTTCCTGCTCTTCGCGCTGCGCGGCGTCAAGCTGCGCGCCAGTGAGCATAGATTCGCGGAGGGCGAAGGCGCTCCACTCAGCCAGGCCCTGCGAAATCCACGCGTCATCGAAAGACTTCAGCCCGATAGTCTGCCCCCACCATTGATACGCAACCTCGCGCGTGAGGCGGTCTTCCGAGGCCGGCCGGGCCGCATCGAAGAATTTCGAAGCCAGAAACAGAATTCCCGGGCCCGAATAAGTTTCCATCGTTTCGTCATCGGTCTGCGCAATTACCAAACGCGATCCGAACGCCGGCGCGCCGTACTCGTTGGTATAAAACTCCAGCGCGCGGCCCATCAGTTCGCCATAGTTGCTAATCCGATTTTCACTGCCTGGCTTAACAAAGAACTGCAATTCGTACTTGCCCATGCGCAGCGATTTGACGACATACGTACCAGCGACAAAATTCCCGATCAGCACTGGTTGTTTGTTGACGAACCGAAAGCGCGTGGTGCCGGTCTTATCAACCTGCGGCGTTACCGGTTCGTCGCTAATACCGCCGACCTGCATTCCCGTGGGCACGATTACGGTGATGTCGGACGTGGCTCGGTCCGCCGCATAGTCGTGGAACGGAAACCAGCGCGACGCATACATCAGATATGAACCTTCGGGGCCGACATACGCCAGTCGCTTGTTCGCCAGCGGCCCACCTTCAGGAGAAGTCAGTGCCCCACTCCAGCGAATACGAATAGTCACCGGCTGGGCCGCCGGTACGACCTGGCCCAGATCGATCCGCACATTCGGGCCGAGCGCGCCTGCGCCTACAGCATCCTGCACGAACCCGGTCAGCGGCTTGCCATCTTTCTCGACGCTGTCCACATGCAACGACCCGTTCAATTCGAAAACAACCGAACGCGTGGCATCCAGCGGCACAAAAGTAATGTCTGCGCCGGCGCGCATGGTGTGCTCGTCGGGACTCAACTGAACCTCGATGCGATAATTGGACACATCGAAGCGAGATCCGGGAGCGGTTTGCGCGCGCGCCGTGGCTCCGAAGAAACACAGAACAATTGCCAGCGCGGCGATTTGAGATCTCAAGTTTGAGATCTTGGAAATGCGACAGGAGAGCAGACTTGGTCTAAGCATAGTGGCGATCGGTTTGATGGACAGCATTATAGTTCGACGTATCACTTGCCCGCCAGTGCGGGCGGTTGCGGCACGCGCATCTTGCGCGGGCTTCAAGGGCGGGACGCCCGTGCCACTCTTTCAAACTGACTCATTACTCTAGTAGCAACCTTGAGCGTCGGCTTGGATGGCCGGAACAGTTAGGCGGTTGCCGCCCTCCTCATGAAAACACCCAAGTGTTCGCCTTTTCACGGTTCAGGCCCAATGAACTCATTAGAAATTCAGCGCTGGGCAATCCTCAGTCGTCCGCAGCGCAGACTCTATTCAGCCCTCCCAATTGATGTAACCGTTAACCAGCAGTCTGCGTTACTAAAGCTTAAGACCGGGAATCACTCGCTACTTGACAGCCCGTGCAGGGGTGACTAGATTCAGTCTTCGTTTCGCTTTCCGACAAGCCTGCGAGGGACTGCCAGCCAGGGCTCTTCGTTCGCAAACCAATCAATCCGCAGTTCTACTGCTCGATTCTAACCAGGAGTTCTATTGATGAAACTACACAAAAAGTTTCTGAGCGCGACGGTTCTCTTCGCGTTGGCCGGCACCGTTTTGGCCCAGACCGGTCGTAGCGTTCATGTTGATTTGAAGGACACGCGCCTGGCAAATGGCCTGCGTGTGATCACCGTCGAAGATCACACCGCTCCGGTCATCGCCGTTGCCGTTACTTACAATGTTGGCTCGCGCAACGAGCGACAAGGCCGCACCGGCTTTGCTCATCTGTTCGAGCACATGATGTTCCAGGGTTCCGAGAACGTGGGCAAGTCAGAGCATTTCATGCTCATCCAAAACAACGGCGGCACTATGAATGGCACGACCAACGAAGACCGCACCAACTATTTCGAGGCGTTGCCGTCAAATCAACTCGAATTGGCGCTGTATCTTGAATCAGATCGCATGCGCAGCCTCGTGGTTAACCAGGAGAACCTCGACAACCAGCGCAACGTGGTGCAGGAAGAGCGCCGCATTGGCCTGGACAACGCGCCCTACGGCAAGAGCGGTGAGATCCAGCAGGAACTGATGTACGACAACTTTGCTTACAAGCACGACACGATCGGATCGATGGCCGATCTAAATGCGGCCTCAGTTGCCGACGTGCAGGCCTTCTTCAAAATGTACTACGCGCCCAACAACGCGGTGCTGACCCTGGTGGGCGATTTCAAAACGGCCGACGCGGTGGCAACCATCAAGAAGTATTTCGAGAACATTCCGCGTCAGCCCGATCCGCCGCCGGTTGATATGACCGAGCCGGAACAAAAGGCCGAGCGGCGCAC
>JAWVEM010000449.1:0-5730 GCA_033856735.1 Blastocatellia bacterium | reverse complement strand
GAGCGCGATCCTCTGGCTGGTGCGCAACCATCCGGAATTGAAGGACAGCCAGATCATGCGGCTGGTCGGCACCACCAAGACCACCATCGCCAGCGTCCGCGACCGCACCCACTGGAACGCCTCGACGTTGACGCCGATGGACCCGGTGACGCTTGGCCTGTGCTCGCAGATCGAACTCGATTTCGAGGTGCAGCGCGCCGCCAAGGAGAAGCCGACCGACCAGGCCTATGGCGGCGCGACCTTGCTGCCGGCGTCGGAAACCACCGCGCGCAAGGAGCCGGAATTCGAACCGACCGAAAAACAGCGCGACGACCTCAATGTCGACGCGGTGTTCGCCAAGCTGAAGACGATCGGGGGCAAGAAGAACGAGGAGTAGCAACGCGCCCTCTCCGCGAGTCGTCCCCGCGAAGGCGGGGACCCATAACCACCGTGCTCGCGGCTCAAGCACGACTGTTGCAACGTCGCATTCCTACAGCGGCCGGAGTGTCAAAGTCACTTGATTCCGGTCTCAGAAATGCTAACGACATAACAGGCTTACAGGCAGATTTGTTATCGTGCCTTCGCGATATATGAAACAAGGTCAGGGCCTATGCTCCTGACAAATGCCTTGAATTGCCCAATGCGTATCAATGGGTAACGTCTTCGCTTAAGAGTGCCTGTAAGCCAACTTTTCCAGGTGCGATTTGTCATCATTGCAGAGGTTGAAAAGTGCGACATCCCTAGGGATGCTTGCGCACATCCTAAACTACGAGCCAAAGACGCTATCGTATCTGATATATAAGCTACCTGATGCCCAGAAATATACGGTCTTCGAAATTCCGAAGAAAAGCGGCGGTGTCCGACAAATAAATGCTCCGACGTCACGCCTCAAGCTTCTTCAAAAACGACTATCTGATCTGCTGTATGAAGCCGCAGAAGAGATCGACGCAGAGAGCCAAAGGAAACCACTGTCGCACGGCTTTAGATATTCTCGTTCGATAATCACCAACGCCAGCCCCCACAAGAACCGGCGTTTCGTGCTCAACCTGGATATAGAGAATTTTTTTGCTTCGTTTAATTTTGGTCGGGTTCGCGGGTTCTTTCAAAAAAATAGTTCGTTTGCGCTGAATGAGAAGATATCTACCATTATCGCGCAGATTGCTTGTTACAATAACGCACTGCCACAAGGAAGTCCCTGCTCGCCCATTATCTCCGATTTGATAGCGCATGTACTCGACGTTCGGCTCGTACAGCTCGCGAAGACGCACAAATGCACATATACGCGCTACGCCGACGACATCACATTCTCTACAAATCAAAAGGAATTTCCGTCGGCGCTTGCATTCCGCGAAGACGAAGAACACTCCGAATGGTTACTCGGCCAGGAGTTGACCCAGGCAATCATAAGTGCCGGATTTTCCGTCAACGACAACAAGACACGGATGCAATGCAGCACAAGCCGGCAACTCGTAACAGGCTTAACGGTCAACAAGAAAGTCAATATTCGGGCGGACTATTATCGTCGCGCACGCGCAGCTTGCGATTCGTTATTCAACACTGGAAAATACTTCTGGCCCGGCCCCATTCTTCCACCCGCACCCATCGCGACGACAAGCAAAATCGAGGGCGTCCTTAATCATATTCATTTCGTCAAGGACACATCCGACAGGCGCGAAAATATCGATAAGAAAGCGAAACCGACGGCTGCCCGGGCCTTATATAAAGATTTTCTGTTTTTCAAATATTTTGTGAACCTGGATCGACCATTGGTTCTTTGCGAAGGCAAGACTGACCCAATTTATCTCAAAGCTGCCATCCAAAAACTCACCGCATTTCACCCACAGCTCGCGGTGACAGACGGAAAGTCGATCAAGCTCAATATTGCGTTTTTCAATTACAACAATCTTGCTCATGATATTCTGGAACTGGGCGGGGGTACCGGACTTCTGCTGTTTCTGATCCGCGACTACCAGGAAACCATGTTGAAATTCAAATATGCGCCGATGTCGCGTCCAGTCATAATCCTGATTGATAACGATAGCGGGGCGAAGCAAATATTTTCGATAGTGCAACAGAAATTCAAGCTCAATCCGAGCCTGACCTCGAACGCCTCGTTCTATTTTTTATGCCACAATCTCTATCTGATAAAAACTCCTGAAAAGGGAGCAACAGGCGTTTCCATGATTGAAGATTTTTTTGAAGCTCCACTTTTAGCGACCGCATTTGAGGGAAAGACATTTAACTCAACTAACAAAGAGAGCTCGCCTACCGAATTTGGAAAGGCCGCGTTCGCCGATTTTGTGCGGAACAACGCTTCGAAAATAGATTTTTCGAACTTTTCTGCGCTTCTTGATCGAATAGTAGCCGTCTTGAACGATTATAAGCCACCGAAGAAATAGAAAGATGGAGCGTGTTTATCCTTCGAGACGTCGCTTCGCGCCTCCTCAGGATTAGGCCGGTTTGTGTTTGCAATCGTCTTCGCCCGACTTAGCCCAGCTCAATCTCAGCCGTGATCTCGTGCGTGAGGTTCACGCCGCCGACGGTCAGCACCATCTTCGCCGGCAGTTTTTCGTGGCCCTTGAGGCGGCCGGAGGCCAACGCGTCGCGCACCGCTTTTTCGATCTCGCGCTGCGAGGTGATGCCGACTTTCTTGAGAAATCCGCGCAGGCTGGTGTTGAAGGTGTCTTCGTTCATGCTGGGTTTCCTCTCTTGAGTCGTCCCCGCGAAGGCGGGGACCCATAACCACCGTGCTCGCGGCTCACGCACGACTGTTGCAACGTCTCATTCCAATTGAAAATCCTGGGCGTATGGGTCCCCGCTTTCGCGAGGACGACGGTTGTGGTTACGGCTTGTACGGCGTGTTGATCATCGTTTCGCTCAAGTTGCGCTGCGCGCGGTCTACCTTGGCGGCGGCGTTGCCGCGCTGGACGTCGCGGTTCTTGCGGCAGGCGACGTATTCGGATGAGCCGACCGCCACATTGTTGGCGCGGCAGATCGCGTCGTCGTCCTCGCCGAGGCTGGAAACCGGGATTTCGTTGCGCGCGGCGCAGGCGACGAGGGCCAGCGCGGCGAGCGTCAGCACGACGAGATGGGTTGAAATGTTCGGTCGCATGCCGATTCCCGTTTCAGCTCTCGCGACTGTTTAGACCCAATTGCGGGAATTGTAAGTCCACAACCAGCGTCATTCCGGGATACGCCTCTTGGCGCAGGCCCGGAAACCATACTTCCCCGCGGTGGTTAGGGATTCCGGGCTCGCTCGCTTCGCTGGCGCCCCGGAATGATGAATCGGGAGAGGCGAGTTCAGATCACACCCTCTCCCCCGCAGCACGGCCCTCCTTGCAGGCGCCGTCGACGACGCGCAGGTCGCAACCAGGCATCGCCACTGCAGGTGCCTGCGCCCTGCTAAACTAATAGTTGCAAAAGCTGTGTGCACTTGCTTTTATTCAAAAAAGCTTGCCATCGGGCGGCGCGGGCCGCCGTCCCGAATGTTTTCCGAACACCGTTCCGAGGAGTTGGAACATGGACAACGTGGCGCAGCAACTCATCGACCTGACTCGCGTGGTAACCGACGCCGCCGGCGCCGCGCCCGGCAAGCCGGTCCACATCGACGTGCTGCCCGGTTTCAGCACCGCGCTTCCGACAACGACGACCCTCAATGGTGTGACGCTCTCCGGGAGCATTGTTGGGACGCTCGCCGGCACGCTCACCGGCACGCTCGCCGGGGTGTTGAATACGCTGGTCGAGCCCATCCAGTTCTCGGTCACGTTCAGCGTCCGGAAGGGCGTCGACGAGATGGGCGGCGGGGGCATGATGGCGAACAAAGGCATTGGGCAGGATTACATCGCCACGCCTGACATCAACGTCAATCCCAACACCGATCCATTGAACGTCGCCTTCCTGCTCAAGCCTCCCGTAGGCGAAGACACCGATGCAACACCGCCGATTCACTACGCGATCGATGTGACGATCAGCGTCATGGTCGAGGGCCTGAGCGCATCGAAGACGCTCACCGTCCCGGTGGACGTGCCGGCGGTGCAGATCCCGGCGCTCCTGCTCCTGGGCAAGCACGCGAACTTCGCCGTCTATGACGGAGACGACGCCGGCTCGCTGTTCGTGATGGTCAGGGCCTCGTCCCCGCTGCGTGAACTCGGCACGGTGGTCGCCACGCTGAACCGCGTGATGGGGCTGGTTGGGACGCTTAAGTCCATACTCGACTTCGGCTCAATATTCATTGACGCCTTGGGGGAGGCGGCCAAACTAATCGGAACCGTGCCGACGGTGTATTTCAGCGTGGGCAACGCCCCGGACCTGGACGGCGACGGGCTATCCTTCGAGGACGAAGCCAGCTCCCTGCTCCTGATCGGCGTGCACAACGGCTCCGCGGTCCCCGGTGGCGCGAATGTGCCGACCGTTTCCGGCGTCACGCAAGTCACTCTCTACAATGATGAGGGGTTCGATAAGGGCGGCATAGACGAGGAGCACACCACCTTTTCGGTGGACGAACAAATTATCGCCGGCATCCCCACCGGTGTCGGCGTTAAGCGGATAGCCAATTTCACCAGTCCACAACTCGACTGGACCACCGACCCGGGCGATCACATGAATGACGACTCGTCCTCCGTTCGCTGGGGCGGGATGACATAAGGAGCAGGGAAGATGGCAGCCATCCTCGACGTCTGGATCGCCAAGCCGGGCGACCCCTGCTACGTGGACGATCATGCCTGGGTCGTGCGGGTCTTCGACGGCGACGGCCTCATCTACCATTGGGCCAACAACGATTACGGCCAGCTCCCGGCTCCGCACGCGCACTGGGCGGGGACGATCCCGCCCGGTTGCTACGTCGTGAGGGCCGAGGGCAAGGACGCTCAAGGCAAGGCGATCCAGACCGACCACGCCATCGTCGTGGTCGGCTGCGAGGGTCACGTCTGCGTCCGCCTGTTCGTGTCAACGGGCAGGGACAAGACTCCTCCGCCGCCCAAACTTGACCTGCTGCGCTTCACTATCACGCCTCGTGAAGTGAGAAGCGGCTCGTCGTGGAAGGGTACGGTCCTCATCAGCGGACCGGCACCCGCAGGAGGAGTTGACGTCAACCTCTCCAGCAGTGACCCGGTCGTCGCCGGCGTGCCGCCGAGCGTGCACGTACCGGACGGCACGACGACCGCGTCTTTCACCGCGCCTCCGACGAAGAACCAGACCCAGCAGCCGATCGAGGTCACCATCACCGCCTCGCTCGGCGCAACGCAAAAGACGGCAAAGGTAATCGTGCTTCCGATCTCTCATTGACAGGCAGGTGTGTTCCACCCATGCAACGTCGCCCGGATGGTGCTTCGGCGACATCCGGAATCAGCCGATTCCGATCGAGTGACTGGCGATGGCATCGCTCAGGTCCCGACGCCCTTCCCCTTTAGCGCGCCCTGAATTTCCTCCAGCACTTTTGGATCCTCAATGGTCGCGGGCATGGTCCAGGCGTCGCCGTCGGCGATCTTCTTGATGGTGCCGCGCAGGATCTTTCCAGAGCGCGTCTTGGGCAGCCGCGCCACCGTGATCGCGAGCTTGAACGCCGCCACCGGCCCGAGTTTTTCGCGAACCAGCGCCACGATTTCCTTTTCGATCTCGGACGGCTCGCGCGCGACCCCCGCCTTCAGTACCAGGAAGCCGCAGGGCGCCTCGCCCTTGATGGCGTCCTTGATGCCGAGCACCGCGCATTCGGCGACGTCGGGATGCGAGGCCAGAATTTCCTCCATGCCACCG
>JAWVEM010000448.1:0-6027 GCA_033856735.1 Blastocatellia bacterium | reverse complement strand
TTCGCCGTGAACTTGCGAGTGCTCGCTCGCGAATCACGCGCTCGTTGGAAGCCGTCATGCGCCGCTCAAGCGAAGCGATCCAGGAAGAACTGGTCACCGTCCGCAATGACCGCTTTGTGATACCGGTCCGCGCCGATCATCGCGGACGCATCAACGGCGTCGCGCACGGGTCGTCTTCGTCAGGCCAAACGATCTTTGTCGAGCCACTCGAGACGATCGAGGCCAATAATGAATTGCAGTCACTCAGGGAAGCGGAGCAACGCGAGATTGCCGAGATTCTGTTCGCGCTCTCGGAAGAGTTGCGACGTGAGTTACCGGCAATTAAGCGCGCCGCCGAGGCTATCGCGGAACTTGATTTCATCAACGCCAAGACCGCATTCGCGGAACGGTTTGATTGCGTAGTGCCGGAAGTCGCCGGGAGCGCGGACATCCTGTCCGCATTGCGCGCCGCAGGCGCGAACAATGATTCGAGCGGAGACGCCAGCAAGGAAGATCACATACTGGAATTCATTGAAGCTCGTCACCCGCTCCTCGAAGCATCCCTGCGCGCCACAGGCGCAGCGGTCGTTCCGGTTTCATTCAAGCTGGACGCTGACCACACGACGATGGTCATTTCCGGCGCGAACGCAGGCGGCAAAACGGTCGTGCTCAAGACCGCCGGGCTGCTTTCGCTGATGGCGCTTTCGGGTTTGCCCGTGCCCGCGAAACAAGCACGCGTTCCGTTCTATCAATCTATTCTGGCGGACATCGGCGATCACCAATCGCTGGCGGCTAACCTCTCCACGTTCACTTCGCACGTGGCGAACATCGGATCGATGATCGAGTCATGCGAAACGCCCGCGCTGGTGCTGCTGGATGAAGTCGGCACCGGCACGGATCCCGAAGAAGGTTCGGCGCTGGGTGTAGCGGTCGTCGATCATTTCAAGCAGCGCGGCGCGCATGTGCTCGCGACGACGCACTACTCGGGACTTAAGATGTACGCTGCGAACCAGGCGGGCGTGCTGAATGCCAGCGTTGAATTTAATGAGAAGACTCTCCAGCCGACTTATCGTCTGTTGGTTGGCGTAGCTGGTTCATCGTCAGGTTTGGAAATTGCCCAGCGCTTCGGCATCCCCAGCGAAGTGATCGCTAATGCCTCTGCGCAAGTCAAGAAGTCCTCACGTGATTCAATCGAGTACCTACGGCGCATTAAGAGAGAGGCGGAAGAAGCCGAAGTCCTGCGCTGCGCGTTGGAAGAAGAACGAGCGGCCGTCGCCGAAAAGTTTGCCGCCCTCGACAAGGAAGCCGAAAAGCATGAACGTGAGCGCCAGGCGCAGTTCGAACGTCAGCTCTCCATTTCGGTCGCTGAGTTTGAAAAGCTGAGCGGTGAACTGTTGGCGAAGATCGAGGATCGCGCGGCTCGTTTGAAACTCGAGCGCGAAACCGAGCGTCGCGCCTCTGAGCTAAAGCGGGAGGCGAGGCGCGTTGCGCAATCCACAATCAAACGCGCCGCCACCTCTCAACCTTCATCGTCTCAAGGTCAGGAAGGGGGCTTGCCCCCGCAACTTCGAGGCGTACGAGTGGTTCGCGACGGCAGGGTTGTCAACGAGGGGGGCGCGGCGAAGACCGGGAAGTCGGAATCGGTTGTCAATGAGCGGGCTGAGCCCGCTGGCGCACAGGATGTCCGCGCTCTAACTCACGCTTCGGATCGCGCTCTCAAGGTCGGCGATCGAGTTCGGCTGCTTTCGTTTGGTTCAATCGGAATCGTCGATCAAATTAAGGACGACGAGGCCCAGGTGCGCGTAGGTTCGCTGCATATGCGCGAAAAGCTTGAGAATCTCGAACTGATCGATGAAGTCAGCGCACGCCGTGGCGTGGGCACAAGCCCGACCGTGAGGGAGGGCTCCGAATCGGATAAGACCCGTGCTGGGCTTCGACGCGCGGCGCAAACCACGGAGGTTCATCTGCGTTCAAAAACTGCGGGAGAACCTGACTTGTCCACAGCTGCTGAACTCAATCTGATCGGTAAAAAGACGGACGAAGCTGTTGACCTGACAGACAAGTTTCTCGACGAAGTTTTCTTGAACGGCTTCAGCGAAGTACGCATAATCCACGGCCACGGCACCGGCGCGCTGCGCCGCGCGATTGCGGACCTTTTAACCGGGCATCCGCACGTCGCGCGCTTCAAAGCAGCGCCGCAGGATCAAGGTGGTAGTGGTGCGACTCTCGTAGAATTGAAGCAGTGAGGTTCTGTCAAACGAACATCGAACACAACTCAAGACTAACGATCTCTCGCGCGACTCGATGGGAAAATGACCTGGGCGGCTTTTCTCCGCTAGACGACGCGTTGCTAAATATCGACAAGTAGTGATCAATGCTCTGTCGATAGAGTAGGATGATACTGAAATGACGGATACCGCCTACCGAAAACTTTTGAAGCGCGTCGTGGTCAAGGCAAACGTGTCCGGAGGTGAGCCGTGTATTCAAGGAACCCGGATTAATGTTGCAGTGATCTTCGATTCGTTAGCTGAAGGCTTGTCTCCAAAGGAAATTACTCAGCACTTCCCACCGCTAACTGAACTGGAGGTCCGTGCGGCAGTTGCCTACGCGGCAGAGTTAGCGCGCAAAGTCGCGGCTGCATGAAAATCAAGTTAGATCAAAACCTCTCTCGATACCTTCGCGGTGATCTGACGGCGCTCAACCATGACGTTGACACCGTTCTTGAACAGGGGCTCTCAGGGGCAACCGATCCGAAAGTGCTAAAAGCCGCGACATCTCACGATCGAATCCTCTTTACGCTCGACAACGATTTTCTTGACCTCAAAAGATATCCACTGGACAGTCATAGCGGCGTCGCAGTCTTTCGTCCTCTTCGTCAGGGAGTCCTTGCCGTCGCCGAGTTCGTAAGAGCTTTCGTTCGTAGTGCAGACTTGAAGAAGTACTCTCGTCGGACAACTGTCGTTGAGCGTAGACGCGCTCGAATTCTGAAGCGACGATGATTTGACGTTGTTCGCTCGCTGGTTCATAAATCTTCAGTGCGTTTTCCACAAACCTTCATCGATGACCTGAAACGACAGGCGGACATTGTGCGCATCGTGCAGGACTATGTCTCCCTGAAGAAGACCGGCGCGAATTGGGTCGCGCCGTGTCCGTTTCACAAGGAAACCAAACCCTCCTTTTCCGTCAGTCCTGCCAAGGAGATGTTTTTCTGCTTCGGCTGTCACAAAGGCGGCACGGTTTTCACTTTCGTGATGGAGATCGAGCGCGTTGATTTTCCCGAAGCGCTCAAGATCGTCGCCGAGAAATCAGGCGTGCCGCTGCCGAAGATGGTAGAGGACAGCCGCTTTGAAGCGCACAAGCGCGAATCCGATCAGGTGATTGAACTGAACCAGTGGGCGATGACCTGGTGGGAGGACCAGCTCAACAGCAACTCGCCGCCCGCGCGGGCCGTGCGCGAATATCTGGAACAGCGTGGCATTACCGCAGAGACGCAGAAAACTTTTCGGCTCGGGTTTGCGCCAGACCGATGGGATGCCCTGTCAACCCATCTGCGCCAAAAGGGCGCGACCAAGGAACAACTCGAGAAAAGCGGCTTGGTCGTGAAGAAAGACGAAGGCGGCTCGTATGATCGTTTTCGTGGCCGGCTGATGTTTCCGGTAATCGACGCCCAGGGTCGCCCGATTGCTTTTGGCGGCCGAGTACTGGATCCGGAAGGCGAGCCGAAGTATCTGAACTCCCCGGAAACAGCAGCTTATACGAAAGGAAGGCATTTGTATGGGCTTAACCTGACGCGCGATGAAATCCGCCGCCAGGGCTTCGCGATCCTGGTTGAGGGCTACCTGGATCTCATCGTGCCGTATCAAATCGGGGTGCGAAACGTGGTGGCCAGTCTGGGCACGGCGCTGACACCCGAGCAGGTGAAACTGATCGCCAGATTTGCGCGTAAGGTGGTGGTGAACTATGATGGTGATCGCGCGGGCGTGCAGGCAGCAAAACGGGCGATCGAAACGATTCTGGCGGAAGATTTGGAAGTTAAGGTACTGGTTCTCCCGGACAACGCCGATCCGGATGATTTCATCAGGAAATACGGCGCTACGGAGTACCAGAAGCGCCGCGGCGAAGCACAGCCCCATATACAATTTGTGATCGATCAAGCGGTACGGGATCGTAACCTTCACAGCCCGGCTGACAAGGCTGCGGCAGTTGAGGAGGCGCTCCCGTTTGTTCGCGCTGTCCGGGACCGGATTCAGAAGCGCGAATACTTTGACATCACGATGGATGCTCTGCGCGTGCAACCGGACCAGCGCCGCGAGCTTTGGCAGCGAATCAGGGCCGGCGCCAGCACCGACGCAGCCTCGGTTCAAGCTTTGGTAAAACGCAGTCCGGCGCACCGGCCCACCGTGGCCGAAGAAAGGCTGCTTGAGCTTTTGCTGGCTAATAAAGAGTTGCGGAAGATCGTGCTGCCGCAGTTGCCGGCCGCGGATTACGACAGTCTGGCATCGGCGACGATTTTTCGGGCTCTGGTCAACCTGGATAAAGCGGACCAGGAAGTAAGCTTTGATTCATTGAGCGCGGCGACGGCGGACGATCCACAAGCGGGAGAGTTGCTGGCGCGTTTGATGATGGCTGAAACGATCCAGTCCTTCGACGAATCGCTGGCCGCCGCCAAGAGTTGTATGAACGCGCTGCACCTGACCAGGATCGATCGCGACATCGACGAGTTGGGTTCCGAGTTAGCTGAAGCCGAACGCGCTGGCGATGTTGAGAAGGTCAACCACCTTGCCATGAAGCAGTTGGATTTGAAAATTAAGCGCAGCGCTCTGCTGGCACGGTCACAGACACCCGATGGTCCCGCACGTTGATCGTTGGTTAGGTGACACGAATAAAAGAGGAACATATAAACAGTGGCTATTAGAGAAGAAAAAGATCGAGACGACGTGATGGATCGACTTCTGCAATTGGGTGGAGACAAGAAATTTCTGTCGTACGACGATTTGAATCGCGAGTTGCCTGAGAATGTAGTTTCACCGGACGATATCGAAGATGTGCTGCAAAAGCTGGACGCCTCGAACATTCACGTGGCGGATTCCGATGAGCGCTTGATCGAGCAAGCGGCGGCGATTGCCACCGATGATGAGGACGGCGATGGCGAAGACCTCGAACTGGATCTTTCCGCCGGCGCGCTGGAGAAGACCAACGACCCGGTGCGGCTTTACCTGCGCGAGATGGGTGTGGTGCCGCTGCTCACTCGCGAAGGCGAAGTCGCGATCGCCAAACGCATCGAGCGGGGGCAGATCAAGACCCAGAAATCGATCGCGCGATCGCCGATCGCCGTTGGTGAACTGCTCAAGATCGGCGACGAGCTGGCCGCGCATACAATCAACATTCGCGAAGTCGTTAACTTTTCCGAACAGGCCGAGTTGGCTGGCGAAGAAGACAAGGCCGACGAGTACCGCGAGTGGACCATCGAAGGGATCGAGAACATTCGCCGCCTGTTCAAGAACGCCCTGAAAGAGTGGGCCAAGCTCCGCGCGGAACAGAAAATTACCCGCGGCAAGAAAACGAAAAAGCTGCTGCGCCTGCGCCGTAAAGTGGCCCGCCTGCGGATTGAGATTGCCGACGAAATCGGACGGCTGAATATGACCGAGCGCTCGCGGCAGCGCTTGATCAATTCAATTCGCAACGTGCAGAAGGAAGTCCGTTCCGCCGAACGCGAGGTTGATACTTATTCAGACCGGCTGACCAAAAAGCGCCTCAAAGCAGACGACATCAAGGCTTATAAGAAGCACGTTTCCAACGGCAAGAAGCGGCTCCAGATCGTTGAAGAGGAACATCACATCTCGCCGGTGGAAATCAAGCGATCGCTCCAGTCAATCGTCACCGGTGAGCATCAGACGGGCCAGGCTAAACGTGAACTGGTTGAAGCAAACCTCCGCCTGGTCGTTTCCATCGCGAAGAAATATACCAATCGTGGTTTGCAGTTCCTGGACCTGATCCAGGAAGGCAACATCGGGCTGATGAAGGCCGTCGACAAGTTCGAATGGCGCC
>JAWVEM010000447.1:0-3480 GCA_033856735.1 Blastocatellia bacterium | reverse complement strand
CTGGTGAAGGAAGACTTTATTCCCGAGAGCGCCGATCGCTGGGTCTTCTTTCTCGCGCCGTACATCGCGGTCGTGGCCGCGTTTATCGTGATGGCGGTTATTCCGTTCGGGCCGGATTGGGCTGTCATTACCGACGTCAACATCGGCATCTTGTTTGTGCTGGCGGTTTCCAGCGTCGGCGTGCTGGCATTGATTCTCGCGGGATGGGCTTCGAATTCGAAATATGCTTTGCTGGGTGCGTTGCGTTCCAGCGCGCAGATGGTTTCGTACGAAGTTTCGATGGGCCTGGCAATCATCGGTGCTTTGATGTTCGCGCGCACGCTTTCACTTTCCGGCATCGTGGCGGCACAGCAAACTGATTCGATCTTTTTTCTGCTCTATCAGCCGATCGGCTTCATAATTTTTCTAATCAGCGGCATCGCCGAAAACAATCGCGCTCCGTTCGATTTACCCGAAGCGGAATCAGAATTGGTGGCCGGCTTCCATACCGAGTACTCGGGTTTCCGTTGGTCGCTCTTTTTCATGGCCGAGTATGCGGCGATGGTCGTGGTGACGGCGGTGGCGACGACGCTCTATCTCGGTGGCTGGTACTTTCCCTTCGTCTATCGCCTGACTGAGGCAAAGGGTTTCCACAACGCTTACGTAGTCGTCAGTTTGATTGTCTTTCTGGCAAAGGCCGGCTTGTTGCTCTACCTCTATTTTTGGTTGCGTTGGACGCTGCCGCGCTTTCGCTACGATCAATTGATGGATTTAGGTTGGAAGTGGTTGTTGCCGGCGGCGCTGGTGAATATCGTGGTGTCCGCGATAGCTATTGTCACGCTCCAGGGCCTCGACGGCTGGCATGGCCTGCATACGATCCAATCGATAACGAATGGGGTGGATCTGACCGCCACCGGCAAGGGGATCGCGATTGCGATCGGCGTGGCCAATCTATTCCTGACCGCGGGAATCCTTTCGTTAATTAACTGGCGCTCGCGTGACTTCAATTTGAAGAAGCAGCGCAGCAAGATTCGTTTCGCGGTTCTGGCGAAGGGGAAGCCGGCAGTCGCGCCGGTGGTGAGCGAGTAAGTGGCACAGACTTCGGTCTGTGTTACGCAAGACAATCACAGACTGAAGTCTGTCCATTGATTGCAAATCTAAATTTTGAAACCTAAGATTTCATCATGCCTTTAGTTGCCGTTCCCAAACCGACGTTCGCGCAGAAGCTGAAACGCTTCTTCATGGCCGATCTGTTGAAAGGTCTCGGCCTGACCCTGAAATTCAATCTGGGTGCGCTGACCTCTAAGGACTCAGTCGCGGGGAAGGGAATCTATACTGAGCAATATCCGTCGGTTCGGCCCGACGTGGCGCCGCGTTTCCACGGCGCGCCGCGGCTGAACATGGATCCCGAGACACACGACACGCTTTGTATCGCCTGTAATCTTTGCGCGCTGGCCTGTCCCGAAGATTGCATAGACGTCATTCCTATGGACGTTGAAGTCGTCGTGGCCGGCAAGCCGCGCCGCAAAAAAGTTCTCGACGAGTTCATCTTCGACACCTCGCGCTGCATGTTCTGCGCTCTGTGTCAGGAGGCCTGCCCGACTTATTGTCTCGAGCTGACTCAGGACTTTGAGCTGGCCACGTATTCGCGCGCCGGCTTTGTCTGGAACCGCGAGATGCTCGAGCAGGGCAGGGAAACGGTGAAATACGAAAGTTAGAAATCAGATTATTTTCCATTGGTCATTTGACATCTTTCATTTGCCATTTATCCTGCTCGCGCCTTCACTCAAAAAGACTGCCGGGTTCCAAATGAAAAATGAGAAATGGAAAATGATTTTTGACTATGGTTTAAGGTAAAGCAGAAACGGCAATGACTCTCTCCGGCTGGGAAACAGTTTTCTTCTGGATTTTCTCGATCGCTGCGATCCTCGCGGGGTTGTTGACCGTGATGGCTCGTAACGCGGTGCACTCCGCGTTGTTTCTGATCTCTTCGCTGGTCTCGGTGGGCGCGCTGTTCATTCTGCTCGGCGCGGAATTCATCGCCGGGGTCCAGATTCTGGTCTATGTGGGCGGCGTGATGGTTTTGTTTCTGTTCGTCATCATGCTGGTCAACGTAGGCGCCGAAGAAGAAGGACGCGCTGCAATTTTCAATCGCCCGGCGCAGGTTGCCGCGGCTTTGATCTTCTCGTTGCTGTTGGTGGTCGCCTTGCTGACGGCAATCAACAAGGGCTATGCGGGGTTGCGTGAACGCGACGCGGCGGGGTTGAAACAGTCCGAAATTACTCGCGCCGATCAGGAAGCCAAGATGCAGACCGCGGCGACCGGCGTCAGTCGTCTTTCGACCCAAACCGAGAGCGTCGGCAACAGTCTCTATACTTATGCCTCTCTGCCCTTCGAGATCGCCAGCGTGCTGCTGTTGGTAGCGATCATCGGTTCCGTCATGCTTGCCCGCACCTTGAAGCAGGAGGCCGCCGCGGACGATGTCGATCCGGACACGCTGCTAACGGCTGCTTCGGTGCAGAGCCTTGAAGCTGAGATCGGGGAATAAGATTTCGTTAGATACGAAATCTTGATCAGACACGATGAATCATCTGGCGCCATTGTTTGCACTGCTCTTTCAGGAGACCTCGAACGGTCGCCTGGCGAGCGCAATTGAAGGCGTAAAGCATCCTGACCTTTCGAAGTTCCTGGTCATTGCCGCGATCCTTTTCATCATCGGCGTCGCCGGCGTTTTGACGCGGCGTAACCTGCTGGTGATCTTCATGTCGATCGAGTTGATCCTAAACGCCGCGAATCTGAACTTCATCGCATTCTCGCGTTACTTGCAGGACACCGGCGCCGGTAATCCAATGGCCGGACAGATATTCACCATTTTTATTATTGTCGTCGCGGCCGCGGAAGCGGCCATCGGACTCGGCATAGTGATCGCGCTTTATCGCAATCGCGAGACGATCTGGATAGATGAGATTGATTTGATGAAATGGTAATTTTGTAGGGGCAGGGCTTGTCCCTGCCCGTCTTGAAATACAAAAACCGGGCAGGGACGAGCCCTGCCCTACAATCAATGTACAAGTACATCTGGCTGGTCCCATTGCTGCCGCTTGCCGGCGCTGTCGTTAACGGCATCTTCGGCCGTTGGCTGCGCTTTCCCGAAAAGCTGATCGGCGGAATTGCCGTCGGCTCAGTAGCCCTGGCATTCCTGATTAGTCTCGCCGCTGTTTACTCGTACGGTTTTAGCGGAAATTCTCTCTGGCCTAATCCATATATAACTACGCAGACTGCCTTCACCTGGATTCCGGGCGGCGCCGTGAAGCAGACACTGGGACAGTTTGGCCCAGGCGAATCAACGACGATTCCGATCGCGAACCAACCGGTGACTCTCTCGGCTGCGCGCGCGACGCTGCTCAATGTCGAGTGGAGCTATCAACTCGATCCGCTCTCATCCATCTTCATGCTGATCATCACCGGCGTGGGTTTGTGCATCTTCGTTTTCGCGACTGG
>JAWVEM010000446.1:0-17935 GCA_033856735.1 Blastocatellia bacterium | reverse complement strand
CATTAGCGCTTCAACGGAGGCGCGCCGGACATCCGGAGAAGGATCGCCGAGCGCTCCAACCAAATGCGGAGTCGCTGCTTTATCGTGAACAAAACTGAGCCGGCGTGCGGCTGCGGCGCGTTCGTTCGGGGAATCCGCGATGCGGAGGTCGCGCGTGGCATCGTCAAAATAACCGTGCTTCATGAAAGCAGTCCGCGCGTGTTCGCGGCGCGCAACGTTTCTACCGACAATCGCAGAAAGCAATTCGGCGCCGACTAACTGCCTTGTCTCGCGATCGTCTGAACCAATAACGCTCTGGTCATAATCGCCGCCGTTCATCAGCTTCCGGGCTTCTTCGTTAACCTGGGCGATTCGCTCGCGCCGCGGAGCTTCCGCGGGCAATGGATCGGAAACAGGTGCGGCTTTGACTTCGTCGACTGATCTTTCGGAGTTGGATGCTGCGGCCACGACACCCGGGATGGCGGCAGCGACAACCGCAGGCGAAACGTCAGGCGCGGATTTCGATTCCGCGGTCGATTCAACACTCGGAGCGGTTTTCTTTGCAGTCGTGCCCTTGCCCGATCTAATAACGCCGAACCGCACGCGTTTAGGCGACTTGGCGCGGCGGCGCTGAAACAGAAAGAGCGCGATTAATAAAAGCAGCACGACGGCGCCGGTGGCAACGGGCACAGGGTTTAGCTGAGCTAGCAGAATCCAATAGTGAATACGCTCTTTCAGCCGGCTCCAACGATCCGGGCCGGCTTGGTTAGTCGTCGTTAACGGAGTTGGCTGAGTCGTCGGCGAGGCTAAGGCTATAGGGGCTGTCGAAGAATTTTTTTGGGCCGGAGGCGTCGCCAGCGTCTTCGCAATCGGAGAAGAGACTGGTGAAGACACCGGGGTGGCCGCCGGTTTCGATCCGGAATTCGATGCGGGAGTCGAGGAAGAACCTGTCTTGCTCGCTAAGTTTGAATTGCGCGCATCACGCGTGGTTGCCGGCGTAGACCGATCCACAGCATTCTTATTAGTCGATGACGTCGTGGCTCTTCGCTGATTAATACTCGAGTTTGAATTCTTATTCGACCCCGCGCTAGTAGCAGGCCTATTCGCTCCCGTGTTGGTCGCAGGCCTCGTGACGGCTCGGCCACTGTTCGATGCTATCGCAGGACTCGCGCCGGCCACGGTGAACACCACCTCGAGCCGGTTTGAATGCTGCTCGACGCGCGCGCTCGTGCCCGGTTGCAGTCGAAAGGAAACCACCGTGCTGTCACCTATGCGCTGAACCTTCACGTCGCCAAAACCGCGCCCGCGAAGGGCGTCGGCGCGAGGGACGTCGGCGGCCGGGATCTTGATATAGAAACGATCGCCGCGCCGGTAAGCTTCGTAATCATTCAGCGACTGATCGGAACTGAGCGCGACGCGTGAACCTTCGGGCGAATCGCTCGAATGCAAGGTCGCGACGTGCGGCCGCTTTGCCGATCTGTCTGAATTTATTTGCCCGGGCGGTTTGGTGATCCGGCCTTGCGCGGCGACCATGACGGCACTGACCATGAGAACTATGCCGTATCTGAAAACCGCGGACGAGGTCCTGGCACAGCGGGGCGATTGGTTTGTCGTTTTCATCATTGGGGCAACACTAACGAAAACTTCGAGAGACTAGAGGGAATTATGCAACGACATGGCGCCGTTGTCACTGGCGGCTAGGCCAAAGACTGGCTGGTCCTGATCCAGTTTATACAGGACTTCGAGCATCGCCGTCCGCACCTCCTCAGACAGGCCGTCGCCGCCTACCAACTCGCGCAGGGTGGGAGCCAAATCCGGCTGTCCGGCCAAGTTCAATACCCGAACCGCGCAGAGTCGCGCCTCGTCATCCTTGTGGTTCTGAATTACATCCAGAATCGGTTGCGTTTCATGCGCCCGCGCCAGCAACGAGAAGAGCGAGAACGCTTCATAGGCCTGGTGACGGTCCTCGCTGGCCAGGCGATCGACTGCCTGTGCGACAATCCCAGTCTTGACGCACGCGCGCGCCACATTTCGCAAAGTCTCCGCGTCGGCAGTTTCCATCACGCGCACATAGGCGTCCGCGCGATCAAAGTGAAGTCCGGTGAGCGTGCGGGCCGCGGCGGCGCGCACTTCGCGTGATTCGTCGGCGAGAGCGACGAGCACCGTGCCAAAAACTGATTCATGATCGATCGCGCCCAGCGCAGTAACTGCCGCTGAGCGAATCCCCGAATCCGGATCGTTGAGCGCCACAGCGTTAAGCGCAGCGACCGAACGCCGCACGGGATGTGCCGCGAGTTCGCTGATGGCCTGCGCTCGCACGTGTTCATCAGAGCTTTCCAAACGACTGAAGATCTCTGTCAGTGCCTCGTCGTCGTCTCCGGCGGGAAGATCTTCGAATGCCAGTCCGCTGCCCACTTCCAGAGCCGGTGCGGGTGAACTGCCGTCGCCGAGGAACGAAGGATCTGAAGATGGGGCATCGAGGTATCCCAGGCTTTCCACGGAACACGCGCTTAGGCACTCGCTCAAGAGCGATGCCGGAATCTCCGGATGGCGACGCGCAATATCGAGCAGCGCGCCGATGGCCGCCGGCATTTTCAGTTCACCGAGGCTGGACACAGCCTGGTTGCGCACGACGGAATCTGAATCATGTAACGCTTCAATCAAAAAATTGAGAGAGCTTCTCGATCCGATTTGGCCCAATGCTCTCGCGGCTGACGAACGTTCCCAGGCATCGCGACCCAGTAACATCAACGCGCTCTGACGGGCGACAAATCCGTATTCTTCGAGGGCCTCTTGCGCGCGGCGCCGGCCATCTTCGCCGATGTCCGACGAATCAAGCGCTTTGATCAGCGAGGCCTCAATGGCGCGCCGGTCATCGGGCGCTCGCGAACCCATAACGTCCATTCGGTGAGGCTTACCGAGGACAAGCTTGCCCACTTCCTGATCGATTCGATACGCGCCATAGACCGATGCCTCGACCACTGGCGGCGTGGGCTTCTCCCAAACCTGAGCTCCTTCAATGATTGGAGAACGACGTTCCGTTACTGGACCACGACGTTCGACGATCGCGGCCGACTCTGCCGGCATGCGAGCGTTGGTCAGTTGCGGGTTCTCCGGACGAGTTCGCCCCGGTGACTTAACCGGCTCGAGCACCTCGACCGCGTCTGTGGAGGCGTGACGCTTCTTGTAGACGAGCAGGGACAACACCGCCAGAACCAGGACAATAATGATGAAGTAAGGCGAGAAGATCCATGACGAGTCGTCTGGTGCTGCCTCCTGGATGGCCGCGTGGGCAGTGCCCGACGCGCACAAAGTCAGAAGCGCAACGGCCAGGACGGCGATGGTCGCTCTTGGCTTTTGGCTTGCGGTGGAGGTTGGGT
This sequence comes from Blastocatellia bacterium, assembly GCA_033856735.1. Taxonomy (GTDB): domain Bacteria; phylum Acidobacteriota; class Blastocatellia; order Pyrinomonadales; family Pyrinomonadaceae; genus UBA11740. The sequence goes on along the minus strand of JAWVEM010000446.1, from coordinate 14,576 downwards.
TCTGATTTGGCATGGCGTTCACCATTCGTTTGCTTGGAAATGATCCAGTCATTGCGGCGTGATTGCCTGAGAATGCTTTCCGGAGATAACTACGGAATTATTCTTTCGGTTAAGTGGCCCGGTGAGTAGGCGAGGGCACTTTCTATTCGGCGTCGGTGAATTTATATCCGATGCCCCAGACAGTGAGCACCAACTGGGGGTTATCAGGATTCTGCTCGATCTTGGCTCGTAGGCGATTGATGTGAGAATCAATCGTCCGGTCATATCCTTCATAGGAATAATCCCAGATCTTCTCGAGCAAATACTTGCGCGGGAAAACGCGACCGGGATTTCCGGCGAACAGACGCAATAGATCAAATTCTTTCGGCGTCAGTTCTACCTGTCTGTCAGCGATGGTCACTTCGCGTCGAACGGGATCGACGCGCAGGCTGCCGCGGACAATCGTTGTTTCATCTTTGCCGTCAGTGCTCGACCCGACCGCCCGAGCTCGTCGCAGCACCGACTTAATGCGGGCCTCGACTTCGCGCAGGCTGAAGGGCTTGGTGATGTAATCGTCGGCTCCCATTTCCAGGCCGAGAACCTTGTCAACTACATCATCCTTGGCAGTGAGCATTAGAATTGGCATTTGCGGGTTTTTCTGTCGCAGTTCCTTGCATACGGCCAGGCCGTCCATCTTTGGCAACATCAGATCCAGCACCACGACATCAGGGCGGTTCTTGACCGCGGCTTCAATTCCGGCGAGGCCGTCGGGTGCGGTAGTTACCGCGTAGCCGGCTCGCGAGAAATATTCCTCGATCGCAGTCGAAATATTGTCGTCATCCTCAATGATCAGCAGCGAGGTTTTTGGTGCGGGCGCGGCGGCAGTTCCGGCGGCGTCCAGAGAGTGAGAGTTGCCCGTCTCCCCATTAGTTCGATTCGGCATTAACTGTTTCCCTCAAGGCGAGAAGACGTTTCGGGGGTGGGCGCACTGCAGGGGCAGGTGCGCCGCTCAGGTAGGACTATAACAGGACAACGCGTTTCAACTCAAGCCTAAAATTTTTCGAGGTGACGAAAATTGGCAGCAATAACCACAGGGATGTGGTGTAGAGCCTACCTAATCCTCAACCAGCCGATTTCAGGAAGCGGGTTTGGCTGGAGCCAACTTCGCTCGCAGCCGGCTTTCAAATCCCGAGATGGCCGCGACCATCTGGGTCGACGTGCCAGGCTTCTTGCTCAGTTCCTGAAATAGCGCCAGACCGCGTTCGTCGCCGAGCGAAACGAGCGCCTCGGCAGCGCCGGCGAACAAACTGAAATTGCGCTTCTCCGCGGCCTCACTCAGTAGCGTGCTGAGAATCGGAAATACTCGCGGGTCGTCTTTGCCCGCGGAACCGAGCACGGCGAGCGCGGACGCGCGCACCGCCGGACGGTTCCCAGCCACAGAATACTTAAGGCCGAGAGCCAAAGCGCGCTGGTCACCCAGGGCCGCCAATCCGCTAAGCGCAGAAGCCCTGATCGTGTCGCGCCAGGAAGGTGCGTCGATCAACTTGACCAGGGAATCGTAAGCGCCGGCACTGCGGGTCTGACCCAGGGCGACCGCCGCTGCCCGAATCACCGCATAGCTCTGATCACTGAGCAGTTGCTGATATGTGTCGGCCAGCGCAGCATCCTTTGTGGCGGCCAGCGAGGTAACCGCGCGAGCGCGAACCCGCGCATTCGGGTCTTTCGTCGCGGCAAGCAAGGCATCCTTTGCGTCTTTAAGACCGTTGAGCGATGCCGCTGCTTCGAGACGTACTCCCCAGAATTGATCTTTGCTTACCGCCTCGCTGATCGCCTTGATGATTGCCTGGCGATCAGCCGCGCTGGTCTTCTCATCGTTCATTCGCGGCGCGAGTTGTTGGAGAGCCCAAACGCGGCCCAGCACGTCCTGATCGTGGGCCAATTGATACTGCAACTGTCCCGTCGTCTTAGCGAAAATCAATTCTTTGATTAAGGTGCCGCCGTAATCGAAACCCACCAGCAGCGGTTCAGAATCAACCAGGAACTTGAACGTCTGTTCTTCCTTTGGCTCAATGCGGACCCGATCGATGCGAGTACTCGCCGCGGTCCCAATCTCGATGTCCACCGGCGTTTGAAAGTAACCAACCTGCGGGAACTGCGATTCCGGATCGGGGCGTTGCTCCTGGATAACCTTCAGCGTCAATTCTTTTTTTGTCGGGTCATAATCCTGGGTAACACGAAAGATTGGATGACCCATTTTGTAGAGCCATTCGTCAAAGAACCAATCCATCGGCTGCCCGGTGGTCTCTTCGATGGCGATGCGAAACTGAGCAGTTTCAACCGGCTGATGCGCATATTTAGTCAGGTAATGATTAATCGAGCGCCACCAGTTATCTTCGCCCAGGTACGTGCGCAGCATGTGCAAGACCGCGCCGCCCCGCGGATACGCGTAGGTATCAAAGACCGCATCAGGGTTGGCGTAATTCTTGGTCACGATGGGGCGTCGCAGCCCACGCGCCCATGCCTGGTAGTATTGTTCCTGATTTACTTTGACGTCCAGATACAGAAAGTCATCTTTGCCCAGATTGTGTTCGTCCCACATCGCCTGAAAATAAGTGGCAAAACTTTCGTTGAGCCAGATGTCGGACCAACTGCGGCACGTCACATAGTCGCCGAACCATTGATGAGCGAGCTCATGAGACTGCAGGCCGTCGCTGGTGCTATCCAGCTCGGTGCGCGCATCGTGAATCATGTTGTCGGTTTGCGTAGTCGCGCTGATGTTCTCCATGCCGCCGCCAAAGTCGCGCACCGTCGTCTGCGCATACTTGGCGTAGGGATACTTCACGCGTGTCTTTTCTGAAAAGAACTTCACCATGTCAGGCAAGCGCGCGGCCGTCACTTTTCCTTCCGCGATCTCGTTCGTGTAAACGTTGGTAACGACCGGAATGCCCGCATAGTCGCCGGTAACCGGGACAAACTCCCCGACGATAATTGAAGTGAGATAAGTGGCGTGTGGCTCGTCAATCTTCCAGTCGTACGTTCGCGAACCGTCGGCATTCTCTTTCACCGAGACAAGCTTACCGTTGGAAACTACGCTCAGGGGTTTTTCAACCGTGGCGACTATCTCCGAAGTAAGAAAATCATTCGGATGATCGAAGCTGGGAAACCAAAGGTGGTTCGTTTCGGCCTCGCCCTGCGACCAAATCTGGCGCGGACGCGTCGGATCGTCGGACCTGGGCTTGATAAAACTCAGTCCGCCGCCACCAAGACCGCCGCGTCGTTGGGGCGGCGGTTGGTTCGTGTGATACGAGATAACCACGGTGAGTTCCTCGGCCGGCTGATAAGCGCGATCCAGAATGACCGAAAGCTTTTCCTTCGTAGCGTCGTATTCGAATTTAAGCGGCGCTCCTGAAGCCAGCGCTGCTCCCGAGACGGACATGTAAGCCGCATCGAAATCTACTCGGCGCAAGTCCTTGACCGCGGGCGCAAGGGTGATGCTGGCGGTCCCGATTGCCTGTTCCTGTTCCCAATCAAAGTGGAGATCGAGTTTGATGTTTCGCTGATCGTAGTCATGCGCTGGGATGTATTGTGCCGGCGGAATGGCTCTGGCCGCCGTACGGGCCGTGCTTTGCGGCGTCGGCGTGGGAGTCGGCGTCTGCGCTTGTCCAAAACCGGCTGGAACGCATAACAAAGCAAGAGTCAGGAAACACTTCGTGGCGGCTTGGCCAAACAGGTCACGTGGTTGCATTGCGATCTCCAATTGGAATTATTGTTTTGAACTTGACGCAGTCTTCGCTTGATCTGGTCTGGATCTCCTACAGGCGACTGACGAAGGGGAGCGACGATTCTGTCATTCCGTTGCAGTAAAAGACAAGCGGAGCCATCCGAGTTATATCGAGAAGAGGGAACAGAAAACGTGGGAAGAAACAGAGTCATGCGATCCACAAAATCACACGAAGCAGTTGTTCTTCGAGGTAGTTTAGTGTGTTTTCGTGGATCGCGTGCCCCGCAATTTGTTGCTGAACCGTTTTCAGGGACCTGTCAGAACTGCCTGTTTACTTCGCCGCGCCGGAGAGTCTCGCGCGCTCAGCCTCGGTCCAATCACAAATCGTTTTCTTGTCCTGCTCTGAAAGCTTCGCTTTCGAGTGCATGGGCAAGTACGAAGGAAGGGGCATCGCGCCATCCTGCACTTCGTCGCATATCTGTTGCAGCTTCTTGGCCTGGCGATCTCGATCCAGCTTGGCCCATTCCGAAAGATTCAAGTTCCGGCGTCCATCGTTGATATGCCCGACTATCCACCACGAAATTGGCGCGACATTCGTGTACCACGGCCACACGGTCTTGTTTGAATGACAGTCGTTACAGGAACGGTCAATAATGTCCTGGACTGGCGGCGTCATCTGCGTCTTTGCTTCGATCGTTTGCGATTGATCGACGGGCGGGTTTGTTCTGGCCGGACGCATCACCTGCATCCCAATAAGCAACACGAACAGTACAATCGCCGTCAATCTTAGTAGCTTTCGCAATGGGTTACCTGCTTCTTAAGAAATTGGTCGCAGCGAATATCGCACTGGGTCGTGCCGTTTGTCTATTCGGACTTCAGGCTTGGGTGGTCAATCAATTGCCTGATGTGGTCGCGAACGTTATGGTCTTTTTCGGTAAGCAGGATGCGTTTGAGGATCGGTTCTGAAAATCTTCCGTAGCTCCGAATGGCCCGCATCGCGTCTTCGCGAGTTCCCGGATCGCCGAGCCTGCTGACTTGGCGTTGCACCGACTGTTCCGTCTCGGGTGTGATGATCTCGGCGCGACCCACTAGTACGCGAACCATTTGCGTGGGCTGGGGATCGATCTCGATGGGAAGCACCTGGTCCGTCGTCTCTCTCGGCAGCACGTAAAAGATCCGCATGCCCTCTTCAAACCAACTTGTGCGCCAGGTTTTAATCATCGCGTCAGCTTCCTTCTCGTAAAGGCCGGAAGCAATCAGTGTCTGTTTCAGATCACGGATCAATGAGTCGATGTTTTCATTGAGGGTCGGGCGTTCGCTGGTAGTCTCGCCGGCGAAAGCATCGAGCAAACGATAACCAATCTTGCCGCCGCGGTTTTCGAAAAGGATCAGATGAGCGATTGGCTTCGCGGAAACGTTCTTCAGCAGTAATTTATCGCCTGCCAGCTTGACTGAGAGCGGCAGGTCGAAAGTTCCCACCCCACGATAGAAGAGAAACTTCTCCTGTTGTGCGGGCTTGCTGTCGGTGCTGCAAACTTGAATCAGGGCAGAGTCGGTCTCGCGCGCGGCGAAATAATGGCTGGGCGAATACTCCGCCGGCAGATTGAGGGCGGCGCCGGGCGTAACTTTGAATCGTCCCCAATTAATTCCCGTGCTAACCAGGCGTGCCTGTGGATACCACTCGGTAATCTTGCCTTTCGGAAAATCAATTTTCACCGAAACATCCATTTCGTTGTTTGAGTAAAAGTAGATGACTGGCGTTTCCATTCGCACTTTTGCTGTGAGGTCCGCCTTGGGAGTAGCGTCGCGCAGTCCCGCGCTCCGCTCCTGAATCGTGTGGACGAACTTTGGCAAATCCGGCGGGCCGTTCAGTGGCCGCCACTCAAGTGCAATCCCGTCCTTGCCCGCAATGGAAGTGAACGTTCCCCACTCATGAACGATCAGATTGTTATCCGTGCGAGGCTTTTTGGCGGTTTCGTTGTGTCGCGCCGAAAGCTTGACGCCAAGGAACACGATCAACGCGAGAGCAGGAACGAAAGCTGTGGCAATTCTCAAAGCGCGCATCCTGTTTCCTCCTTAATCCGATCCCGTTCAGAGTTGGCGGCGTAGCGACGCCTGGACTAGTGCAACTTCAACCGCTGCTATGCGACGAGACCGGCTCACTGCCTGGTCCCGGCGTTGAAACGCCGGGCTAAACTCGAACCCACGCGACGCGTCGAAGACACTTCTTTGAGCTTACTGAAGGTTGAACTCTGAACGAGGGCTAAACTTGCGCTCTGAATCGCGCTATCGCTGGAAGCCAACGCTCAGCGCGTGACGTGGACCAGCATCTCAGTGCCTGATTCAATCTTCAGCTCTTTGCTTCCGTTGATTGCCAGCGAGCCCGCGCCGCCCGCGCCCCCGAGAATCAATCCAATGGCCGCGCCTTTACCGCCCCCGGCGAGACCGCCGATGATCGCGCCCGCCGTGGCGCCGATGCCGCTGCGTTTGAGCGCCTGTGTGCCGCGACCTTCCGACTGCACGCCGCCTTCGTTGTCCGTTCTTCCCGCCGATCCATAGACCTTCGTGACATAGCCATGAAGCACACTATGCTTCTCCTCAGGCAGGTCAATCGAATCGAAGGCCAGGTTCATGGTGGTGCGCCCGGTTACTTTGCCTGAGTGTACGATCGAGCGTATGTGTCCGTGCGCGATCGCTTCATTGAAGCGAACTGGATCGATTACCGTGGCCGTGAACCGGTCGCCTGCCCGCGATTCTTTGCTGGACAAAGCATCGTTTAAGCGAACTTTTAGGTTTGTCCCTACCGGGACAAGAATCGGGGTCGTGGGTTGCGGCGCCGGTCGCTGCAGGCGTGGCGCGGTTCGCCGCGGGCGCGCCCTTCGCCTCTGCGCGCTGGCCATCGCCGGCATGGCGATCAGAATTGAAAGCACGATTAAGATCCTGGTTATCTGATTGATTTTCATTAGACTCCTCCTGCTGTCAGGGCGGTAATTTTCAACAAGGGGCGGAGGGGGTTGCAGTTCTTACTTCGCAGCCAACGCAAGGCGGGCCGCTTCTTTTGCCTGGGCGACTTGCAGGTGATCTTCGCCTTCGAATGATCGCTGCCGGTGCACCGTGCCGTCGGAATCGAAGATGTATGACGAGGGGGCTTCGCGCATGATAATGTCCTGCAGCCGCATCAATCCGTAAAGCAAAGCTTCCGGGCGGGGCGGACAACCGGGGATGTAAACGTCCACGGGAATTGTGCGATCCACACCTTGCATGGTCGAGTAGGAATCGAACGGCCCACCGGTCGAGGCGCACGCGCCCATCGAAATCACCCACTTGGGCTCAGGCATCTGATCGTAGACGCGGCGCACTACTGGGCCCATCTTCAAAGTGACAGTGCCGGCAATAATGATGAGATCGCTTTGTCTCGGGCTGGGCCGGAACACGCCGGCGCCAAATCGATCGATGTCGAAACGTCCCGCGCCGGTGGCCATCATCTCAATAGCACAACAAGCCAGCCCAAAGGTCATCGGCCAGATTGCCGACTTGCGTGCCCAATTAACCACCGGCGCCGCGATATCGATCGCCCTGGCGGCAACCGAGCGCCGCACGTAATTCGTGATCGCATCGACCGTGGTTAAGACAAAGCCTTCGTCGTGTTCAGCCATTTGAGATCTTAAATTCTGAATTTCAAATCTTAAATTTCAAATTTGAGATTCTTTGTGTCGTTCCCCAGAATGAGCGTCCCAGTTCTTCAAATCGGCAATCGGCAATTGAAAATCGGCAATGCTTCAGGCCCACTCCAAAGCGCCTTTGCGCCACGCGTAGTAATAACCAACCACCAGAATTCCAATGAAAACAAACATCTCGATTAGGGCAAACTTCGTGAACGAAAAGTCTCGGCCCATGAAAATGATTGCCCAGGGCAACAGAAAAATCGTTTCGACGTCGAAGATCAGAAACAGCATCGCGACGATGTAATAACGGACCGTGAACCTGTCGTGCGCGCCCGTTTCCGGATCGATGCCGCACTCGTACGGCCGCATTTTGTCTTTCTGATATTTGAACGGCCGCAGGAAGCGTCCCAGAATCAAAGGCATCACCGGAAAAGCGACCGCAAAAACTAAAAAGACCAGCACCGGCAGATATGCGGTGCTCGGTCCTCCGACATTATGCGCAGTCGTGGTGATGGCTTGAAGCAAAAGCATCCTGGTCGCTAAGAACAGCGTCACGCTTCCCGGAATGGACAATGAAAAGTGCGAACACGAAAATATTAAGTGCCGCGCGAGATCATTGTCAATGAAGAGTTGCGTTTATCGAGTGCGCCGGCTTGTCGGCCCTTTGGAATGAGATGACCGGTCACCGCACTTTAAGTAAGACGCTGACCGATTCCTTGCGCGGTCTCGGATCCGCCCTCCGCTCAGCCAGCTCTTAATGAGCCGTTTTTCCTTCGAGCAAAGCAACAGCGTGTGACAAGACCGGCCGGATAATCTCGAAGCTTTCGCGCACCGCCTTGGGCGAGCCGGGAAGATTGACTATCAGCGTTCCGGATCGGATTCCACAAACGCCGCGAGAGATCATGGCCATTGGAGTCTGTTTGAGAGTTTCCATGCGCATTGCTTCGGCCAAGCCGGGGGCTTCGCGTTCGATGACGCGCAGGGTTGCTTCGGGCGTGTTGTCCCGCGGGCCGAAGCCTGTGCCGCCGGTCGTTACGATCAGATTTACGTCGGCGCGGTTACTGTACTCGCGTAGCTTTCCAGCCAAAGGTTCCAGGTCGTCGTTGAGGATTTCTTTAGCGACGATCTCGGCGCCGAGTTCGGTTAGAAGTTGAACAAGCGTGGCGCCGGACGTGTCTTCACGTTCACCCACCGCGCAGGCGTCGCTGGATGTGATTACCACGGCTGAGATTTGCGTCGACATAGACTATTTCCAAAATTGTTTAGAGGGGCGCGCTTGTGCGCCAACGGCGGCGGACAAGTGCGCCGTCTAAACGGAACTCACCGGTCAGAAGGGTTAGTCAAGACGGGCGGGGACGAGCCCCGCCCCTACACTCTTCGTCGAGCGTGTTCTTTCAGCCAACAACGATCCATCACAACCAATAATCCCGCGTCGAGTGCCTTTTGCGCGGCTGCTTCGTCGATTACGCCTTCCTGCAACCAGACTGCTTTCGCTCCGATCTCGATTGCTTCATCGACCGCGGCGCCGGCCTCTTCTGATTTCCGAAATACGTCGACGAGGTCGATCTTGTCAGTTAGCTCGCCCAGCGACGCGTAAGACCGCTCGCCCAGCACTTCGGTCTCGTTCGGATTTACAGGGATGACTCGATAGCCGGCGCGCTGCATGTAGGCCGCGACCCCGTGAGACGGCCGCCAGGAACTGGACGACAAACCAACGACCGCGATGGTTCGGCATTCGTCGAGGATGCGCGCGATTGTTTCCGGGGTGTTGATTTCAGGCATGAAGTTGCCAAAAGCGGCTCTGCCGCCCGATGTGCGGAAAGGCTCAGCCTTTCCGATAAATATTTATCAATTCGAAGGGCTGTGCCCCTCTTCATTTTGGAAGCGTAGCCTCCTAAATCTAAAACCAGCGAAACGGAAAGGCGCAGCCTTTCCGCACATCAGAGGGCCGGAGCCCTTTGGACTTCCACGAAGTGTTTCGCTCCTAGCGGAGCGAAAGCGAGAGCGTCTTCAACTGCTCGTTGCCGCAATCGCGTGCAAGTCCTGCAGAGCGTACACCGCAATCTCTTTTGTACTCGCGCGCGATGTCAGTGCTTCGACCAACGCTTGCGCGCCGGTCATGGTCGTCACGCAGGGAACGTTGTATTGCAGGGCCGCGCGTCGAATCGCTTGTTCGTCGTAATGGGAAGCCCGGCCCAGCGGCGTGTTGATTACCAGGGCCACCTCGCCCTGCTTGATGTGGTCGGCAACGTTTGGACGTCCTTCGTTAACTTTGAAAACAGTGGCGACTTCCAAACCAACTTCGCGCAGACGCGACGCCGTCCCGACCGTCGCCATCAAATCGAAGCCCAGCCGCCTCAGCCTCCGAGCGATCAGCGCCGCCTGACCTTTGTCGGCTTCGTTTACACTGATGAAGGCCGTACCCTTTTCGGGCAGGGCGATACCGGCGGAGATCATGGCCTTTGCATAAGCTTCGCCAAAACTTTCACCGACACCCATAACTTCTCCGGTCGAATGCATTTCCGGACTCAAAACCGGATCGACGCCGGGGAACTTTCGGAAAGGGAAGACTGGCGACTTGATATAGAAACGATCGACGGTGAGTTCTTCCGGCAGACCAAATTCCTTGAGCTTTCGTCCGGCCATCACGAGGGCCGCAACGCGCGCGAGCGGGACGCCCGTGGCCTTTGAAACAAACGGCACGGTGCGTGACGCTCGCGGATTAACTTCCAGCACATAGACGCGATCGTCTTTGATCGCGAATTGAATGTTCATCAGACCGTTCACGGTCAAAGCGGACGCGAGCTTGCGCGTGTAATGCCGCATGGTCTCGATGTGTTCCGCGGCGATGCGCACGGGCGGAAGGACGCACGAAGAATCGCCTGAATGAATACCGGCTTCCTCAATATGCTCCTGAATTCCGGCAATCACGCAGGCGCTGTCGTCCGCGAGCGCATCAACGTCGAACTCCGCGGCTTGCTCGAGAAACTTGTCGATCAGCACCGGCCGATCGTGAGAGAAGTCGACGGCAGTGCGCATGTAATCGTCGAGCGTTTCTTCATCATAAACGATCGCCATGGCCCGGCCGCCGAGCACGTAGCTGGGCCGCACCAGCACTGGATAGCCTATGCGTTCGGCAATCGCTCTGGCCTCGGCAATCGATGTGGCCGTGCCGTTCTCGGGTTGGGGAATTCCCAGTTCGTCGAGCAGCGAGCCGAAACGCTTTCGGTCTTCCGCCAGGTCTATCGAGTCGGGAGAGGTGCCGATGATCGGAACGCCCGCTTCGTGCAAACGCATGGCCAGGTTCAAAGGAGTCTGGCCGCCAAATTGAACAATCACCCCCGCCGGCTTTTCGACGTCGACGATGTTCATCACGTCTTCAAACGTCAGCGGCTCGAAGTACAAACGATCGGAAGTGTCGTAATCCGTCGAGACCGTTTCCGGATTGCAGTTGACCATGATCGTTTCAAAGCCGGCTTCGTGCAGCGCAAACGACGCGTGACAACAGCAGTAGTCGAACTCGATGCCCTGACCGATCCGATTGGGGCCCGAACCCAGGATCATGATCTTTGGTCGATCGGTTGGCTGGGCTTCGTCTTCCTCTTCATAGGTCGAGTAAAGATAGGGTGTGTAGGATTCGAACTCGGCGCCGCAGGTGTCGACGCGCTTATAGACGGGAATTAGGCCGAGCGTCTTGCGATAGGCGCGGACTTCGTCTTCCGTGCGATTGGTCAGATAAGCCAGACGGCGATCCGAGAGTGCCGCTTCTTTGAAAGCACGCAAAAGATCGAGCGGAATGTTTTCGAGTTTCGGTGTGTTCGTCTGTACTCCACTTGAACCACCCGCTGACGCAGGCGGCACTGACTCGACTTCCTTCTGAATCTCCATCACCTGTTTGATTTGATCGAGAAACCACGGATCGATCCGCGACAAGCGATATATTTCATCAATCGACCAGCCATGTTCGAGCGCGTAGGTGATGTATGAAAATCGCTGCGAGTTTGGCCGGGCCAACTTTCGCTGCAACTCATCGTTCGAGACGTTTTCGAGACGTAGAGGCTTAACCGCTTCCAGCGAACGCAGGCCCTTGAAGAGAGATTCCTTGAAGGTGCGGCCGATGGCCATTACTTCGCCGACCGATTTCATCTGCGTGCCGAGCACGTCTTCCGCGTCCCGAAACTTTTCGAAATTCCATTTGGGAATCTTGGTGACGACGTAGTCGATGGTCGGCTCGAACGACGCCGGCGTCTTCCTGGTGATGTCGTTGGGAATTTCGTCGAGGGTATAGCCGACCGCGAGCTTGGCCGCGATCTTCGCAATCGGGAAGCCCGTCGCCTTTGAAGCCAACGCCGACGAACGGGAGACACGCGGATTCATTTCGATGATGCGGATTTCGCCATTCGCGGGATTTACCGCGAACTGAATATTCGAGCCGCCGGTTTCCACGCCGACTTTGCGAATGATGGTAATCGCCATGTCGCGCAGCCGTTGATATTCGCGATCGGTCAGCGTTTGCGCCGGTGCGACAGTGATCGAATCGCCGGTGTGCACGCCCATCGGATCGAAGTTCTCGATGGAACAAATGATGACGACGTTGTCGGCCAGGTCGCGCATCACTTCGAGCTCGAACTCTTTCCAGCCCAGGATCGATTCTTCGATCAGCACTTCATGAATTGGCGAAGCCGCCAGACCGTTGCGCACAATCTCTTCGAACTCTTCTGGATTAAAAGCGGTGCCGGCGCCGGTGCCGCCGAGGGTGAACGAGGGCCGAATAATCGCGGGATAGCCCGTCTCCTGCACGATTACTTCGGCTTCCGCCCATGATTTGGCGAATCCGCCGGCGGGCATCGGCAATCCCAACTCGTCCATTGCCTGCTTGAATAGCAAACGATCTTCGGCGACCTTGATCGCTTCGCGCTTGGCGCCGATCATTTCCACGCCGCATTCTTCAAGCACGCCCGCATCGGCCAGGTCGATCGCCAGATTCAGAGCCGTCTGTCCACCCACAGTGGGCAACAGCGCATCTGGCCGCTCGCGTCTGATGATCGCTGAGACTGATTCAACTGTGAGCGGCTCAATGTAAGTACGATCGGCTGTTTCCGGATCAGTCATGATGGTGGCCGGATTAGAATTGACCAGCACGACCTCATAACCTTCCTGGCGCAGGGCCTTGCACGCCTGCGTGCCTGAGTAATCAAACTCACAGGCCTGCCCGATCACAATGGGACCGGAGCCGATGATTAGAATTTTGTGAATGTCAGTGCGCTTGGGCATCTATGAATAGACTCACGAACGTTTGATTGATCAGCGGAGTCGAAGCATTATACATAAGCGGCGCATTGAGTCAGAGTCACCAGCGTAGGCGCTGGCCGCTAATCCATTTTGGGGCAGTAGCCCGACCGTGACGGAGGCTCAATTTTTTGTTCAGACGACGGCAAGGATTGGCGCTTAGAATACTGAGCCCTCCCTTACGGTCGGGCTAATGCCCCACAGAATGGGATTAATATGAAAACCTTTCGCCAATCATTGGTCGTCGTTTTTGCGGTGCTGCTCTTGTCTTGCGTGTCGTTTGGCCAAAAGCCCGCGGCGCCGAATGACGATGCACTTCTTGAACCTGTCTCAGTCAAGAAGGACCTCTATCCCGCGGATGCCGACGCGAAAAAAGAGATTGATGAGGCCTTGCAGCGGGTCGTTGCGAATAAGAAACGTGTGCTGCTCGTGTTCGGTGGCAACTGGTGTTACGACTGCCACGTCCTCGATCGCGCTCTACACGAGGGAGCGGCAGGGAAAATCGTCAGGGAAAGTTTTCTCATCGTGCATGTGGATATTGGCGAAGGCGACAAGAATCTCGATCTGGTTAAGAAGTACAAGATTACTCTGGACAAGGGCGTGCCTGCCGTTGTCGTTTTGAGTAGCGATGGCTCCTTGCTTTACGGAAGTGCCGAGGGCGAGTTCGAAGCCGCGCGAAAGATGATGAAGAAAGACCTGGTAGCTTTTCTGACTCAATGGAAAGGCACGAAGCCGTAGCCCGAGCATGAGGGATGGCGTCCATTGAGAGCTTTCAGCGTTTAGTGTACCGACTTTAATTGTCTTCTTTTCTCGCCTAACAAAAAGCCCGACTAAAGTCAGTACTCTGAACACCGCTCATTAGGAGCATGACACTGCTTTCTCCCTCTACTGTCTTGAGTCGGACGACGCTTTTTGTTATTTTGCTCGCGGTTCCCCAGCACATTACTAACAACTCAAGGAGTCAACAATGAAAAGCAGGGTACTTCTTTTCACTGCTATCGTCTTCGCTGTCTCTGCAGTCACCGCAATTTCATTTGCACAGCGGAGGCCCGACTCCGCCGAAAAACCGATCACCGGCGATTTTAAGATCACGGTTAAGAACACAGTCAGCGGTCAGACTTCTCAGTCCACCACCCTGATTAAGGGGAAGCGCGAACGCAGCGAATCCAGCATGGGCGGCGGCATGAATACCAGCAGCGTCAATATCACGCAGTGCGATCTACGACGGACGATTCAGGTCAACGACAGCTCGAGAAAATATTTGGTCACGCCGATGGATTCCGATTCCGGCGACGTCGATAGCGCGGGGACGAGCGGGCCGGCGAGCAGCGGCGCGACGCGACGCGGCGGTGTGGTGACGATGACCGTCAACACGATGGACACTGGCGAACGGAAAGAAATGTTTGGCTTCACGGCGCGTCACTTGAAAAGGACGATGACCTCACAGACCTCACCCGACGCTTGTAATCAAAACCAGATGCGCATCGATACCGACGGTTGGTACATCAATTTGGAATACGGTCTGAACTGCGGCGGCGCGGACAGGCCTCCGCAGATGGGCCGCACGGCGCCCGGTGGATGTCGCGACCGCTACGATGTTCGGAACACCGGACCCGCCAAACTTGGTTATCCCTTGTTGGAAACGACGACCATGTACGGCGCGGATGGTAGCGCGATGTTCACCAGAACCCAGGAAGTGATTGAGCTATCGCGCCAGCCGCTCGATGCCGCCTTGTTCGAAGTGCCGGCGGGTTATACAGAAGTAAAGAGTCAACAGGAAATGTCGGGCGCTCCCTCGATGGCTGACATCATGGCGATGCAGCGGCAACAGTCCGGCGAAACGCACGCCGGAAACGGCGAGAGTTCCGTGCAGAGTCCGATGGCTAACAGGAACGCCGCGGCCAAAGTTCGAGTCGGCGTGG
>JAWVEM010000445.1:0-6436 GCA_033856735.1 Blastocatellia bacterium | reverse complement strand
GACTATCAAGCCAATCTGGGTTACGTGCTGTGGAAACTTGGCAGACCCGAAGAGGCGGTCGGTGCGGAGCGGGCCGCGCTCAAACTGGACGCGAAAAATGCGCCCGCCCACTATCAACTGGGTCGTTTTCTGCTGCGCATCGGTAACCGGAAGGACTTGAACGAGGCGATTGCCGAGTTGCGCCGCGCACTCGAACTTGATCCGCGTCAGTACGAGGTTCGCTTTGAGTTGATTGCCGCCTATCGGGAACTGGGCAACCTGGCTGAAGCTGCGGCGCAGTTGGATGTGTTGCAGGATGCCCGGCCCACCGATCCGCGAGTTTTTTATGTCACGGGCCTGCTTGATGCAGATCGTAAAGACCTAAATTCAGCAATCAAGAATTTCAACGAGGCGATCACGCGCGACGCATCGATGTACGGCGCCTGGCAAGACCTCGGTCTGGCATACGGAAAGATGAACCGCTGGGACGACGCAGCCAAAACCTTTTCCGAGTTGGCCCGGCAACAACCAAACTCCATTGAGGCCGCATACTTTCATGCGCTCGCTCTCTACAATTCGGTGCGGCCTACCGAAGCCGAAGCCGAAGCACGTCGCGCACTCCGGATCGATGCGGGCGCGGTTGAGGCGCATACGCTGTTGGGAATCATTCTGGCTTCGCGAGGAAACGCGAACAATGAAGCTGCCGATGCTCTTTCTCAAGCGATCGCGCTTAATCCAAACAGCTTTGACGCTCAGTTTTATCTGGGCCGGGTTCAGTACTCGATGAAGGACTACGCTGGTTCGTTAAAAAGTCTGCGAGCTGCCGTTAAATTAAATCCCCGCCATTCGGAAGCAAGATTCTTTCTCGGCACGGTGCTCGAGTTGTCGGGCGATTCAAACGCCGCACTGGCTGAATATCAGGAGCTGCTCAAGAATGATCGTTTTTAAGTCATGGGCCAATTGGTATTGGGTGCTCTGTTGGTCAAACAAGGAAAAATCGACGAGGCCCTGGTTGCGCTAAAGCGCGCGGTCACTCTGGACCCCAAAGAGTTCGAAGCACACTGGGCAGTAGGTCGCGCACTCGCACTTCAGGAACATTATCCGGAAGCGGTCGCATCGTTTCAACAGGCGGTCGCACTCGCGCCCGAGCGCTCAGATGCGCACTATCAACTTGGCCTGGCGTTAAGACGGCTTGGCCGGACCGAGGAGGCGAATCGGGAGTTCGCCATCGTGGAGCGACTTAACGCTGAATTTCGCACGAGCACTAACCCCAAGTGAGGAAAGTGTTGTGACTGGAAGCGCGGAAAAAAAAATGGGACTGCGAATGGTTAGTCGCACGTCGCTCTGGGCATGGGTGCTCGGCCTGCTCATTTTAGTAGTTGCGTCAGAGCCAGTGCCGGCTCAACGTCAGCCAGCGCGAAGGCCAGGTTCGGCACAGATATCAGCCACCGACGGCGCCGGATTGAGTCCCGTCGCCAGAAGCTCGCTCGATGCCGCTCTGGCCGCTCTGCAATCAAACGACCTCACCGCCGCCGAGCGCGCCGCGCGCGCTGCCGTAGCCGCATCCTTGCGCTCGGCAATTAGTCATAACGTGCTAGGGGTCGTGCTTGATCGCGCCGGCCGCAGCGAAGAAGCATTTGCTGAGTTCAATACCGCACTCAAGCTCGATCCTAACTTTGTCAGTGCGCGAAACAATCTGGGGCGGATGTTGGCCGAACATGGCAAGCGTGCTGAGGCGATTGCCGAATTCGAACGAGTGCTCAAATCAGATCCTGCGCATGTCCAGGCGCATTACAATTTGGGGGCGCTTTATGCGGATGCGGGAGACTTTGGCAAAGCCGCGGAACATTTTGCGCGAGCTCGCGAAGCTGAGCCCAACGACCCGCAACTGGCTCTCGCTTTTCTCAACGTAGCTTATCGCGCCAACCGCGCCCAGCAGGCCGACGGCGTAGCCGATCTCGTCGAACGCGAGGCCGGCGCGGACGGGAAGTCGCTCTTTACCCTGGCCACGATTCTGGCCGAGAGTAAACAGTACGAACGGGCGGCGAGGCTATTTGCGCGGGTAAACGAATTGATGCCGCGCAACTACGAGGTGCTTTACGATCTGGGAGTCGCCCTGTACAACCTCGATCGGAATAGTGAAGCGGCGCGCTATCTGGCGGAGGCCGCGGACATGAATCCCGCGCCACCGGAAACGCACTTTCGTTTGGCGCTCATCGCCAGCGCGCAGAACGATCATGCGAATGCCGTGCTCGAATTCAAGCATGCGATCGAGCGCGATCCCAAGAGCGCGAACTCGCACTTTCTGCTGGGCAGGGAGTATTCGCGGGTGGGGTACTGGGACGGCGCAATTTCTGAAAACACAAAAGCCCTCGAGATCAATCCGAAGGAAGCAGCATATGTGTACGCGCGCGCCAACGCTAACTATCGCAAGGGCGAATGGACTGCGGCGTCGGCTGACTTTGACCGGGCAGCCGAACTGGATCCGAAGATCGAGAACATTGAATACCTGCGCGGCTATGCACACCGCGCGGCCGGCGATTTTGAAAAGGCCCGCGAGATTCTGGAAAAGTTCATCGCCACGCACCCCGATCATATCGATGCGCTGTCGAGTCTGGGTTATGTAGCGATCGAGCAGGGGCGTCTGGACGAAGCCGAAGCACCGTTGAAACACGCCCTGCAGCTCGCTCCAGAAGAAGTGCCGGTACTTTATGATTACGCCCGGCTGGCTTTGAAGCGGCGTGACTATCCCGAGGCGGTAGCGCGTTTAGAGAAAGTGATAACCCGGCTCCCGACGTTGACCCAGGCTCACTATCAACTATTTCTGGCCTATTCGAGGTTGAAGCAGGCGGACAAGGCCCAGGTCGAGTTGGCGGAGTTCAAACGACTCGAAGCGCTCGAGAAGCAGGTCGAGCGAGAGCGAATCATGGATGAAAAGCTGCGGACGCAACAGTTGATGGGCCAGTCGCCCTGAGGATTCGGGCGGAGAGGTGTGGGGAAGAAGGTAGTGGCACAGACTTCAGGATCCTTTAGTGTGTGATTTGCCATTGCGAGGCAGAGAAATCACCGACTGAAGTCTGAGCCACTAATGCAAGGTTTTGGTTCGCTGACGGCTTATTGAGTAGAGGTGCATTAGCAAGATGAGAATTTATTTAAGAGTTTGGTTGGTAGTAATAGTCGCAGGCCTGTTCGGGGCAATCTATTCCCAGAATGATTTGCCAAAAAAACCTTTCCCGGAGTGGTCGAAAAGGGAAGCGGAGGCGATATTGAGCAATTCGCCATGGGCCATGCAGCAGGAAGTACGAATCAAGTTCGACAAAGAAACCCAAAAGGCGGCCGGCTCCTATTCCGGCGTTTCCAGCGCGGCCGCCGCTCAGTCAGAAACTGAAGTAAGCAGCCAGGTCCCCGTCGATTTTGTGTTTACTATCCGGCTGCGTTCCGCGCTGCCGGTGCGACAGGCGATGGTTCGCATGAAGAACCTCGAGACTAACCTTGAGAAAATGAGCGCTGAGCAGCGGGCCGCGTTCGAGAAGCAGACAAGAGGGCTGCTCGACTGTCCTGCCTGCGCGGCGAACTACGTCGTAACGTTAAGCTCGAAATCGAAAAACAGCCCGGGCGCTGATGCCGTCTATGCGACTTTCAAGGGCGGCCGCCTTACCGACTTGCAAAGATACGTTTATATCGCGAATGAACGCGGCGACCGCCGTGCTCTCGTGTATTTTGTGCCACCCAAAGCCCCCGGCGAAGAGGCTGTGTTTTTCTTTCCCAGAGCTGATGAAAAGGGAGCGCCGCTGCTGACGCCTGATAACAAAGAGTTGCTGATCAATTTGGCCGACAACCAGGCCAATTCAATTACGAATTTCAAACTCGACGTCTCTAAGTTAGTGATGAACGGAAAGGTGGAATTCTAGTAGCTTCTTTCTCCCTTCTCCCTCTGGAAGAAGAGAGTTGGAATATTCGTATTTCCCCTCTTCCTCTGGGAGAGGGGCCAGGGGAGAGGGTGCGAAGCTTAGCGGGAACTCCCCTTTTTGAACAGGCGTTGTGTTTTAGCGACGACAACCACTCGTAGAGGTGGGCGGGCTCAAGCCCTCAGCCCAACCCAATCCCAAAACGGAGAGGGAGCAGGTCGCTTATGAGCGTGAGGTTTCGGAATCAAAAGTATTCAAACTAATATTGGAAGCTGGTTTTTCAGGTTGTCCGCCAGTGCGCGTACGTTAGCCTGTGCGTCGGTCTTAGTCCTGTTCGTCCAACTCGTTTGCTTCGCCGATCCGCAGGCGAGCGCACCATTGGTTACAAAAGTCGAACCGCCTTCCTGGTGGATCAATCACTCGATCAATCCAGTGCGCCTGTTGATACGCGGCACTAATTTGTTCGGAGCGAAAGTTAGAGCAACGCGCCCTCAAACTCTGGTTTCCGAAGTTCGCGTCAATCGCAATGGCACTTACCTGTTTGTAAACGTCCGGATTAACGCTGCCGCGCGGCCGGGTGATTATCCTTTAGCCATAGAAACTCCGCGGGGAAGTGCGACCGTGCCTTTCCGGCTGAATCCGCCGCTTAACGCGGCCGGAAACTTTCAGGGGATCAACAACGACGACGTGATTTATTTGATCATGACCGATCGTTTCTCAGACGGCGACCCGGCAAACAACTTGCCCGCTAATACTCCGGCGACAGCTTTCGACCGTCGCAACTCGCGGGCTTACCATGGCGGAGACTTTCGCGGCGTCATCAATCATCTTCAATATTTCAAAGATCTCGGGGTTACCGCATTATGGCTGACGCCGTGGTATGACAATTGGAACGGCGTACACAACTGCGACAAGCCCTGGTGCCCAAGTACTTACTATCACGGCTATCACGCCACAGACTACTACGGCGTCGAAGATCACTTTGGCGACATGAGCACGCTGCGCGAGTTGGTCGAGAAAGCGCATGCGTTGGGTATCAAAGTGATTCAGGACCAGGTGGCCAACCACATCGGTTCGCATCATCCGTGGGCGAACGAGCCGCCGCTGGAGAACTGGTTTCACGGCACGACGCAAAAACATCTGCTCGAGAAGTTTCAGAACAGCGTCCTGCTTTCTCCGCACGCTAACCAGGGAGAGGTTCGCAACACCCTCGACGGCTGGTTCAATGACGATATGCCGGACATGAACCAGGACGAGCCGGAAGTCGCGCGTTACGAAATTCAGAATTCCCTCTGGTGGGTGGGTATAACCGGCATCGACGGCATTCGGCAGGACACTATTCAATACATTCCGCGCTTTTTTATTCGCGATCTCGAGAATGCTCTTCATCGCCAGTATCCCCGGATGTGGATGGTCGGCGAAGTGTTTGAGCGCGACGCGGCTCAGACCGCATTCTTCATCGGCGGCCGGCAGGGTTGGGACAGCATCGACACCAAACTCGACTCGGACTTTGATTTCTCTTTATGGAATGTTTCGCTGGATGTGTTTACGGGCAAGAAACCAGTGCGCGCTTTGCGCGATCAACTAAAGTACGACGCGCTTTATCCTGATCCCTCGAGAGTCACTACGCTTGTGAATAATCATGACACGCCGCGCTTCATGTCCCTGGAAGGTGCGACGCTCGAAGGTGCGATGCTGCACACCGCGTTCATGCTGACTACGCGAGGGACGCCGCAGCTCTACTCCGGCGAAGAGATCGCGATGGAAGGGAAAGAAGATCCCGACAATCGTCGCGATTTTCCCGGAGGCTTTCCGGGCGATGAAAACAATGCCTTCCTCGCCAGCCAGCGCACGGCGCGCGAGCAGCGGATGTGGCAATGGACCCATGATTGGATCGAAGTGCGCCGTGAGCATTCAGCAATTCGAGATGGACGATTGATCGATCTATTTTATGACGACGATGCTTATGCCTACGCGCGAGTGGACGCTAAAGAGACCGTGATCATTGCCATCAATCGTTCCGCTGAGGAGAAGAAGATTCGGATCTCCGCGGCGGCTATCAACGCGCGCGACGGTGCTGACCTAACGCCGCTGCGCGGACCAACCAGGAACGCGAGAGTGACAAGCGGCGAAATCACGTTGTTAGTGCCGGCAAGAATGGCAGTCGCGTACAGAACAGGTTGAAAGGAATCGGAGTGCGGTCTAGACGAGGACAGAATCGTGTAGGCGCAGAGAATAAACAATGACCTTCCCCAGGGCCAGCGGCCTGCTGCTTCATCCGACATCGCTGCCGGGACGTTTCGGCATCGGCGATCTCGGAGACGAGGCCTATCGCTTCGCGGATTTTCTGATCGTGAGCGGACAGTCTCTCTGGCAGGTCTTGCCGCTCGGACCAACCGGCTACGGCGATTCACCCTACGCGTGTTATTCGGCATTCGCGGGTAACACTCTTTTGATTAGTCCCCAACGGCTGCTTGAAGAAGGATTGCTGAGGAAGGGAGATCTGGAAGAATTCCCTTCGGAGACCTCTGACCGGCTCGATTTTGAAC